>NZ_VMLI01000002.1:0-122303 GCF_013276625.1 Streptococcus sp. 9903
ACGCTGTTAAATAATCAGCATTTGAAAAGCCTGTCATATCAAGCATTTGAGCTTGTGTGACAGGCTTTTCTTTTGCTTTTGGGGCATTTTTGGGGCATAGACTAATACTTTTCCATGACATCTGCTACCGTTGATTTCATTTGTTTTGTAATGTGAGTATATATTTGAGTGGTTGTTTTTGCATCGGAGTGCCCCACACGATCCATAATAGCTTTAAGAGGTACATTGTTTTCAGCAAGTCGACTTACTAGCGTGTGACGGAATATGTGGCTAGTAAGGTTTTTCTGGATTGGTGTTTCAAGTCTTTCATTAGCTTTCTTTAGAGCTAGATTAAAAGAGTTTGTTTGCAAAGGAACTCCATTTTTTGTTGTGAAAATGAAGCCCATATCTTTATAGCGAGGATTGGTATTCTTCTCCAGTTCATTCATGAACTCCATCTCTTCTAATATCTCTTTTTCACGGGTGGTCATGACGGTTTCGCGATAGGATGCCAGGGTTTTCGGTGAAGTTTTTTCACCTTTTTGATATCCATTCGTGTGGTCGTATGTTCCATGAAGCTGCAGGGTGTTAGATTCATAATCAACATTATGAGGTTCAATTCCTACGGCTTCCCCAATACGACAACCATTCAGGCTCATGAATTCAGAGAGTAGTCCGATTCGATAGGTGCTTGGCCTACGATACAACTCTTTCAGCAGTAGTTTGATTTCATCTTCTTCAAGATATTTCTGTCCTACCTTTTTCCAATCTTCTAATGTCTTTTGAACTCTTGGAAGCTTAGCTCTCCTAGCTGGATTATCCTTAATAATGCCAAGGTCTATTGCATAATCAAAAGCAAGATTTAGCATGGACTTATTTCGCTCTTTTTTATTCCTTGAGCAATCGAGTTTATCCAGGTATGATTGAACATATTTTGGGTCAATTTTAGAAACTTTGATACCAATTCCGAAGTCATCTTTTATCTCTTTGATATTTCCGCTTAATGAAGCGATAGAAGAACGTTTAATCTCTTGTTTGTAGAATGACCACCACTGGTCGAAAAGTTCCGTAAAAAGCATTTCTGAGCTTTCTAGTTCACTCAGAATATTTGCTATCTTTATTTCAAGTTGTTTCTGAGCTTCTTTTCGAATACGAGGAGTATCTTTTTCCATGAGAATCGATACTCTGGACCATTTTTCGGTGTAAGGATTTTTATATCTCTCAAAAAAATTTACTTTTCCGCTTTTATGTTGTTCTACCCACATTGATTTTCACCTCATTTCTTGATAAAATGGGTATAAGAAAACGACCTTTTGAATGGTTGTTTCTTATAGACGATATCCTCACACTCAAAATTTGGCGATGGCGAGTGTGGGGATTTTTTGTTTGACCTGTTTTCAAAATGAGAAAAGTTGACTTTTTCTCTACTCAAATCCTTTGAAGCTCTCTAGAATCTTATCTTTTGAGTCTGTAGCATTAAGCACTAAAACAACATAATTTCCGTAGATATAAGCAGGATGTCCGATTAACTCTTTTTCTTTCTTAGCTTCTTTAAACATTGGGTTTTTATCGTAGTATTCGTAAACCTCTACAGCAGTATCATCTTCTAAGATGAACCCTTTCCCTGATTCGGCTTGAATAAGACTAGCTTCTTTTGAGATTTCTTCTTTGATAGTAAAGCCGTTGCTTTCTAGTGCTTTTTTAAAATCGTCTAAGCTAGTAGCCTTTTTAGAAGCAGATTTGTCATTTGCTTTAGTTTGCTCTGTTTTTGGTTGTTCTACGCCATCTTTGGTAGCTGATTGGTTGTTAGAACATGCTACTAGGACGGTAGCAGAAAGCAAGATAGCGGATGTTGTTAGTAGTTTTTTCATGGGTGTTCTCCTTTATCTTATGCAAATTTTTCAATTACTTCTAGAATCTCATTGGCATAATTTGCGACTTCGAGGGGAGTAGATACTGGGAAGATGCCCTTATCACGAATTTCGATTGTGCTTTTCTTTGAATTTGAACGATAGCGTAATACCCATTTTTTGATATTATCATCAACTAAAACATTGAAATAGCTTCGGTTATCTCTGTAAAATACACGTTCTGGAGATACTACATCCTTAGCAAGCATTTTAACAACAGTATAGACTTCTAACTCAGCAGGAGTTGTGATAATTTCATCAGCTGCTTCAACAATCTCTTCAGGTTCAGCTTCAACTTTTGGAATATCGGTTGTTACTTTTGTTTCAACGCTTGTATTAAGTGCTGCACTTAATTTTTCATTAACTCTTTCTGTGATGAATTGATTAAATCCTTTCACGATGATAGGAGAAAATGTCGTTAAGATATTTTGAGTCACACGACCTTCATAGATTTCTGATGTTAGATATCTGAGGAAGCTATCTGAAGGTGTAGTGATGTTTTCAGTCAGAAACGCTTTAAGATTATTGAGGTATTTCAATTCAGAAGCTGATGAGACAATATTATCAATATTAAAATTCTCTTTGTGAAATTTGATAATCTCTGTGAATTGATTTTCTTTGATATCAGTCACATCGACTGTTAAGAATGGAGTTGTGTCCATTTTATTTGGTTCGTCTAAGTCAGTAAAGAATTTATATTCTCTTCCATTTGTCAAGATACCGAATTTTGATTTAGTTGTTACGAAATATCTGAATAGTTGAGAGTCATGTTTAGTGAGATTTTCAGTAATCGATTTACATTCAATCAGGATTTGAGGTTCGCCGTCCAAAATGATTGCATAGTCTACTTTCTCACCTTTTTTAATTCCTACATCTGCAGTAAACTCTGGGACAAACTCAAGAGGGTTGAATATGTCATACCCAAGCGCTTGAAAGAAAGGCATAATAAAGGCATTTTTGGTTTGCTCTTCATTCGTAATGCTTTGACTGAGGTCTGCTACACGTTTTCCGACTTGTTTTAAATCGGCTTTTACTTTATCAATTTCCATATTGATACTCCTTTTTTTAATTTACTAATGCTAAATACTCTTCTTTAACCATGATTTCATTTGTCATGGTTTTTAGATTGTAGTAAGACATGAATTTGAGGTAATCAAACTCTGTGGGGTCGTCTAAGTTTTCTAGTGCGTCTTTTACGAGATGATGGATCATATTTCTATCAGCTTCGTTTTCACAGCGTAGACGGGCGTTCTGGTACTCTGAGCGTGTGTGGTCTTTGTGTCCAAGTTCGTGTAGGGCGACTTGGATTTGTTGTTCAGGAGTCAAGTTGTGGTCAATAGCGAGTACGTTTGTGTCTGGATTGTAGAAACCGCTACTGTGCCAGTTTGAACCGTCGAAGAGACAAAGTTCTACTTGATATTCTTCGCAGAATTTAGCGAGTGTCATAGTTCTCCTTCGTTATTTATAAACATCTCTGCGGTGGGCGATTTCCACGGCTAGGACGACTAGTTTATCGTCTTGGATATCACAGATGATGCGGTAATTCTCTACTCTGTATCGCCAATAACCTGTAAGGTTGGCTTTTAATGCTTTTCCATGTTGTCGTGGATTGGTCGTGTTTTCAATGTTTTTAGCAAGCCAGGATAGGATTTGTTTTCTGGTTGGGGTATCTAGTTTTTTAAGTTGCTTGAGAGCTTTTTTATCAATATCTAGCCGATACATTAAGCAATATCCTCTCGAGTTAGTCCTAGTTCATCCAAGACCTCATCCATGGTATAAGTAACTGGGTCGGCTAAATACTCCATATAGGCTTGGTCGGCTGCTCGTGCGTCTTCGATATCTTCCATGAGTGCCATGAAGTCGTCAAAATCCATGGTCGTTGTGTCGATACCGTGTTTGTTTAGGTAGTCCGTGATGTAGGAATTTTTTTCTGTGAAGTTGATAGTGATAGTCATTAGCGTTCTCCTTTGCTTTTGAAGTGGGCGGATAGGACGGATGTGATGAAGTCGATATCATCTTCATTTAGTGGTTTCCCGTCAAATAACATAGTGTTGGCTGCTGCTTTGCGTAAGTCTATGATTTGTCCGTTTACTTGAGCGAATTCATCACTCCCAGCGATAGCAGGGTTATCCGTTCGTCCGAGCAGGTAGTCTGTGGATACGTTGAAGTAGTCGGCGATTTCTGAAATACGTTCAGTAGATGGTTTTGAATTTTTTAAATTATAAATGGTATTTCTACTGTAACCAAGTTTTTCTTCCAATGAATTTATTGAAAGTCCTTGCTTTTTGGCAAGTTCTTTAATTCTGTCAAATGTCTGAAACATTGATTTTTCAACCTTTCTGAGAATATGACAAAAAATATTTAATATTTCTCATTAAAACACTTGACAAAGTTAATGTGAAGTATTAAAATAGTTTTTGTAAGTTAATGAGTTAGTAAAAAACGAAGTTAAAACTTATCTAAAAAATAAATAGCTTTGGCGAGCGAATAAGTTGATAGATATAAGGTTTTATCAAGGTTTTTAATTATGCTTTC
This sequence comes from Streptococcus sp. 9903, assembly GCF_013276625.1. Taxonomy (NCBI): domain Bacteria; kingdom Bacillati; phylum Bacillota; class Bacilli; order Lactobacillales; family Streptococcaceae; genus Streptococcus; species Streptococcus sp. 9903. The sequence goes on from NZ_VMLI01000002.1 coordinate 4,425, forward strand.
ATTTTAATACTATACATTAATTTTGTCAAGCATTTTATAAAATAATTTACTAACTTTTTAACTTAACTGATTAAAAGGAGGAGGTCACATGAGCCAACAACATCTTAAATGGATTGAGCTTGTAAAAGAGCGAATTGAAAAACGTGGGTGGTCACAGACGGACTTGGCCATTGTTGTAGGTGTTAGTCCATCAGCCATCACGCAACTTTTCAAAGATGGTAAAGGAAGTGATGACTTGAAGCTTCGCATTAATAAAAAATTGCGAATCAGTGAGTCGTGGGAAAAGTTTGAAGAGTAAAGGAGAAAGAATGATTGAAAATAAGAGAAGAGAAAGGAGAGCGTATGACAGACTTTAAAAATTTAGATTGTCAATTCATCTTTCAGGAATCCAATCGATGATTATACAGCTGTTAGTAATAGCTTTATTAACGATCCTGCGCTAGATTTTACAGCTGTTGGCATTATGATGGTGGTGCTGGCTAATCACCCAAACTGGCAAGTCTATCCAGAAGAAATAGCTAAACGAAAAGGTGTTAGTCGAGACACAGTTGATAGCTACTTCAAAATATTAGAAAAAAATGGATACCTACGAATTGTAAAAAAAGGCATGGGACGTGGTAAAGGAGTTCGTGTTTTCAGATTTTTCTCAGATGTAAAAATATCCGATTTTCAATTTGAAATCATGAAACAGAGATTGAATGAAAGTATATCTAAGTTATCCACAGGCTAGAATTTACATTTCCGATTTTTACAAATCTGTATTTTACAAATCTGTATTTTACAAATCAGAAAATTTAGGCACTAATAAATATTAAATAACAACAAGTATTAACTAACAATAAATATTAAAAGACAACAAGTCCTACTTCTCTAAATAAATAAAAGAGAGGGTAGAAAAATAAATACAAAGGAGAAGGAAATGAGACCAATAGGATATCGGCTTAATGTTGGAGTTTCTGGTATTGAAAAATTCAAGGAAGCCTGTAAAGAAGTATCAAAAAAAGCCGAAGAATTGCAAGAAGCAATCGATCGACTTAGTGAGATTGAAGTCAAGATAACTGCCGATTGTGTTAGAAGTTCAAAAGCTGAAGAAACAACAAGTTATAAAGCTAATAAGTGTAAGCGACAGATGACAAACTTAGATAGATTGCTGGATCATGCTAAATACCTTAAAAAAAATGATTTTCATTCAAAGATTGTTATTTCAGCAGATGGAGTTTATTTAGAGCAAACAAAAGAGTTTCACCCACTTGATGAAACTCTACTGGATTAGCTTATTCGTGTGTAAGGATGGCGTTTAGACAGTCTATGAATATTAGAGCCTACAGATCCAATCAAGACAGAGCTGTACTCTGATTCACTAACATTATGGTAGTGATAAATACTACCGTTATTAAATTGAACTTCTAAGATTCCGTCCTGCCAACCAACACTACGAACATTAGTAGATGCAACATATTCTCTTTGCATGTTTTTCCTCCTTTCTATTAGAATTTTGACTAAAACGTGAGAGGTCCTAGCCACACTTTCATTGTATGATAAAAAACAATGTTTGTCAATATATGGTGTTTTTTCGAAAGATAAAGTCGCAAAAGGCACAATATGTTGTAAAAAGACATACAAAGAAATAAAAACTATAAAAATAAAGTCAGATAAGGAGGAAACAACCATGCTCTGGGAAAAAATATCTGAAAAACTTTCAGAGAAAAATTGGACAGTTTATAAACTTTGTTTAAAAGCTGGTGTTGGTACAGCTGGGATCTATCGTTTAAGGGATGGAGTGGTAAAAGATTTATATTTTGACACAGTTAAGAAAATCGCTGACGCATTAGAAATCAGCACAGATGAACTAAGATAAAACAAAAAAGCACCTGACGGCAATCAGGCGCATACTAAAAAAACTAACTAAATTATAACACGAAAGAGAGGAAATTGCATGCCGAAAACAGAAATTACTTATAAGCCAGTTGATGTGAACGAAAAAGCTACGCATGGTGATTACAAACATCTTTGTCAGAGGTGGGAAGGGTTGACTCCCGGGACTGCAAAAGTCTGGGCAGGTGAAATGCGAGAACATCCAGACTTCAAGCAGTTCATCGATAACCCAACTCATAAGATTGTATTTATCGATTACGAAGGATTTCGCATGTTCGTCAAATGGAAAAGTCGTAATCGCTATCGTACGAAGAAAGAAACTTTATCAGAAATGCTTGAGAATATCAAGAAAGAAAAACAATTTGGGGTATAGGAGAGAAGAAATGTTTGAACCACCATTAATTAATCAGCTTTTAGGAACTGGCGCAGTGATTTTGGGATTTATCAGCGCAGGAATCCTAGTTCATCAGTTGGAGAAGCAAAAAGAGGAAGAAAAACGACTTCAAGAAGAGTATGATACGCAAGTGATTAGAACTTGTAATGAATTGCTTGAAATGGGTCGTGAGATTGAAAGAGAACAAATCCGCAAGAACATTCGCAGAGATTTTCCAGGCTTCACATTTGACAACGAACCGCCTCAAGGATTGCGACCTGAGCCATTAGCCTTGCCAGAACCACGAAGATCACGCTATGCAAAGCGTTTTGGATAGAGCAAAGGAGACGCTGATGACTAGAATTGAACTTGAAAACCGTGTGTGGCTTTTGGCCAGCCATGAGGAAAAAAACGAATTGCTGGATCTCGGGCTAACATCCAAGGCCAGATATGTGAAACGAGTGTTGGAACTTGGAAAGGTGTATGCTCATGTTTGATTATGACAGAGATATGATGCAACCGCCTGAAGAACGAGAAGAACTTGACCCAAGCGAGTATGTGGATATCGGATGCGGTAGACGTCGATATGTGGGTGATGAAATATGATTGAAGAACTACTTGCAGAAATCGATAACTGGCGAGCTGAGTATATGCATCTTGGTATCGAGCTGGGGCAAATCATCAACGAACAACAGGACGTTATTTTGAAATTGCAAAACGAAAACAGACGTATAAAACGTGAGAATTGGAACCTTAAGAAGACGAAAGGAAGAAGAAAATGAAAAAACGATTATATTACAAAAAATGGAAACAAGAATTGAGAGAGGCAATGAGAGAAGAAATTGATGGCGATTATCTAACCGAGAAAATGGTTAGAAAAATGAGTATTAGCGATATGTCACACTATTTGAACCGATTAGCATTAGAAGAAGCTGGATACTGTGGAACAATGTTTAATTACTAAAAGAAGGATGGGAATAAAATGAGTTACGAACAAATATCAGAATCAACATATTTTCAAAATGTAGAACACTGGAACCGTTTTGCTAGAGAAGTTAGAGAATTTGGCGGTCTAGGAATTTGTGACGATGAAACAGGCGAAGAGCTTTACACAATTTAAGGAGAAAGACAAAATGACAAACGAACTAACACACAAACAATTTTTTAACTCACCAGCAGTAAAACAGAAGTTCTCAGAAGTGGTAAATGGGAATGGTCAGCAATTCGTGGCCAGTTTGCTTAGTATCGTAACAAATAACAACCTACTAGCTAAAGCTACCAATGAAAGCATCATGACCGCTGCAATGAAAGCTGCAGTCCTAAACCTGCCAATCGAGCCTAGCCTTGGTTATGCGTATATCGTACCTTACAAGAACCAGGCGCAGTTCCAAGTTGGATATAAAGGGTTGATCCAGCTTGCACAACGAAGCGGACAAGTCACACGTTTAAATGCTGGAGAGGTCTATGAAAGCCAGTATAAAGGGTTTAACCCACTTACTGAAGACCTTGAAGTGGACATGTCTGCTATGCCAAAAGAGAAAGAAAAAGTCGTTGGTTACTTTGCATTCATGCGATTGGCCAATGGTTTTGAAAAGACTGTCTTTTGGACCAAGGAACGAGTCCAAGCTCACGGTAAGAAGTACAGTCAATCATTCTCTAGCAAGTATAGCCCATGGCAGTCTGATTTTGATGCTATGGCTCGTAAAACTGTATTGAAGCACATGCTTTCAACCTATGCGCCACTTTCTACCGAATTGCAGGATGCGATTGTGGCAGACAACGCAGACAGTACAATTTCAAACAAGAACGAAATCAAAGACGTCACTCAAGAACCAGTTGCTGAAACATTGGACGGCATTCTTGGAGCTTCTGAAGAAGTGACTGAAAAACCAAAAAAAGAGGTTATCAACCAGGAGTTGACGACCACAGATACAAGCTACCCAGCAGATGAAGTTCCAGATTTTGATCAAGAAACGGGCGAAGTAATTGATAAGGAGCCAGAAAATGGTCAAATGGACATGCTAGAAGGGGAGGATTTCTAGAATGACTGAAGAATTGAAAGATGTAACAGATAGCCTAGAACTCGTTCCAGTGACAGATTTAGAAGTTGGCTTCGTCCTAAAGGCCGCCGAAATCGAAATCCAAGGAAAGGAAGTTTTAGAACAGGCTTTGGCCGCCTATCAAAAGAAATACGCTGGCTATATCGTGACAGAAGAAACTTTGTCAGATGATACTAAGGTTAAAGATGAATTGGGACGAGTGCAACGTCAAATTGAACAAGAACTCAAAAACCAACTGAAAGACTACTCTAATCCGTTGGACGAAGTGAAAGCATGGGTTAATGCTGTACTAGACCCTATCAAAACTTTGCAGATAGACATTAAAAATCAAATCAGGGAGTTTGAGGAGAGAGAGACAGAAGCTCGAAAGGAAACGGTCAGAGAAGCTTTTGAATCTGCAATCGCAGAAAGTGGAGTCGATCTTGACATCAAATTATTTGCTATTTATTTTGACGATTTCAGCAAGAAGAAGTGTTTTATGGCCGATAATGTGCGAATCAATCAAGCTACTTCTAAGATGATTGTCGGATTGGTTGCAGAAGAAGCTACTAAGAAGCAACAACGTGAAGCTGGACTTATCCAGATTACAGAAGCGGCAGCTAAAGCTGGTTTCGGACCTACTGTCTACATTCGCAGTTATGACCAGGGAGCGAAACTTGCTGATGTTTTGCAAGCAATTCTTGATGATAAGGCATTAGCTGAAAAAACTAAAGCGGAAACCGAACTAAAAAAGCGTATTGATGAAATGACTGCTATCGCGGTAGCTAAAGGTTTGAACCCTGAAAAGTACGTTGATTTGCTAAGAGAGGGTCGCTCTGCTTTGGATACTATCGATATCTTACATGCAGACGCAGATGAGCTTAGACGGACTAAAGCAGAAGCGGAACAAGATACTCAGGGTCAATTCTACGCCCAAAATCAGCCTGAATTTGGGTCAGAAAGCAGTTCAGGGGACAATCATACCCTAGAGCAAGAAACAGACCGAAAATCGCAAAATATGGTTTCTGAGGATGGCGTTAAAAAATATGGTTACAAATTTACTGTAGATTTAATTTTTCCAGCAGAGAACGCAAAGGAAACAAAGGAGCAATTTAAAGAATGGCTCAATGTTCATGGCGTTCAATTTAAGCCACAAACAAAATCAGTAAAGGTGGAGATGAAATGACAATGGACTTACTTGGAGAAGATTACTACTCAGCAGCTTCTGCACGTCAATACTGGTCTATCTCGCAATACAAGCGATTTAGAGAGTGCGAAGCACGGGCATTGGCAGAGCTAGAGGGAGAGTGGGAAGACCAACGAGATAACACAGCTCTTTTGGTTGGTAACATGGTTCACAGCTATTTTGAAAGCCCAGAAGCACACAAGAAGTTTATGGATGAAAATGCGGATGCCATGATTTCAAAAGCTGGTAAAACCAAAGGTCAGTTAAAATCTGACTTCTTAGTCGGCCAGCGAATGATTGAGCGACTGGAAGCTGACAAACAGTTCGTGGACTATTATGTCGGCCAGAAAGAGGTTGCTGTCACAGGCGAAATCGAAGGAGTGGAATTTAAAGGCAAGATTGACTGTCTCAATGTCGAAAAGGGCTATTTCGTAGACATTAAGACCACAAAATCAGACATTGACAGCATGGTCTGGGTTCAGGATGAAGCAAGCGGACGAAATATTCAAGTCCGCTGGTTCGAAGCTTGGGGATATATCTTGCAGATGGCAGCGTATAAGAAAATGCTAGAAGAGAAGTATGTCAAGGAGTTTACCCCTGTTATCTATGCTGTGACTAAAGAATCTACTCCTGATACCCGAGCGATTGTTTTTCAATCTCAGGAAAAACTTGATTACGAGTTATCTGAGTTATCTATGCTTATAAAGCGTCTTGACGATGTAAAAAAAGGGAAAGAAGAGGCAAAGCCATGCGGTCATTGTGAATACTGCAAAACGAAAGCGTTGAGTCAGCGTGTGGAGGTGGTCTGATGAGTAAACAAGTAAAAGACATACTAGAAACTCACGACACAGGTTGTCCTCATGGTATCACATTTGCAATACATCAAGATAAAGATGAGTGTATTGCTTTGTTTGGTCGTTCTGGTTGGCCCGGACTAAAACCTCGATTTATTCGTTGGAATGAAAGTGTTAAAAATCAAACAACATACAAAACTGAGGAATCCTTACTTAATGCCTATGTTTGTGATGTTAAAAAAACATCGGAAGATTTTATTGTCATTCAATTATTGCCCTTTTAAGAGGGGGAAATAATCAAAACCCAACTATTTCCATTTTGGAAACAACTCAAAAACCAACAAGCCGTGCATTCTTGTAAAACTGCGAACTAGAAAACGTCAGTAAGGGTCGTGTGACCTTGGACGAGCGACTGCCCGTATTTAGCCAATTATCACAAAGGCAGTCGCATTTTTTTGGAGAAAATAAATGCTAAACAAAATCGACATACCAGGAACAGATATCACACTTGAAATCGTGGACAAGACCATCACGATCACCAATAAAATTGAATATGATATGCAGATGCATTTTAGAAATACAGATGCAGATGCTTCTCTTGATACAAGTGGCGACGTGTTTGAGCCTCTCTACTGGTTAGATATTAAGGCGACACCTAAAATGCCGACAGAGTATCATACGAGCCTTGGAATCAAGAGAGAAAAGCGCCACTTGGCCGAACTTCAGAAGTTCTTTGAGTTTATTGAGAGTAATAAACGAAACCTATTTGATCTCTGTGGATTCAAGGGAGAACTGCAATGAAATCTCTGACATTATCGTTAGACATTTCAACTACTGCGACAGGCTGGGCCGTATTTCACGGCTCTGATCTTGTTCAGAGTGGTGTCTTAAAATATAAAAGTAAGTCTTTCTTTGAGCGTGGGCGATTCATGGCTAGTGAATTGCGAGCTATTCAATCGAGAGCGCTTCAGAAGTACGACTGCCATTTTGAGTCGATTGTGGTCGAGAAGAACTCAGTCATGGGACCAAATCAGCAGTCTATGATCAGCATTGGAATTGTGACAGGTATCATTCTTGGCCGACTGATTGCTGACAATGTGTACTTCGTGAACGTGTCGACTTGGCGCAAGTATTGGAAGTTTAGTTACAAGGACCGAAGTAAAAAGTCAATGAAGCTGCAGGCAGTTGCTAAGGTTGCGGATAAATTCGACCTTAACGTTAAAGACGATGAAGCTGACGCTATCCTGATTGGTTCATATTTTGTAAACCATGGCCAAGAATTTGGAAATCTGGAAAGCCACAAGGTGAGTTGAGGAGTTAGTGAAGATGAAACTTAAGGAATTGATTAAAGAATTTGAAGAAATCGGGATTCATGGTTTGAATATGTTTGGAACTGTAGTCAAAGGCATTCCGACCGAAACTGCAATTGATCTAATCAAACAACTAGACGAACCCAAACCGGTCAAAGTTCCGCAGTGTGTGGCAGATTGGTATTTATTGCACTATCACGACTTCAATAACAGTATTGTAAATCTCTGCATTAGACGGGAAGATTCAATAGACAATAACGATTTTTTAAAGTGGATATCGGATACAAAAGACTTTATTAAAATTCTCGTCAACATTCACCAATTCGGCTATGAAGTCGAGGAGGAGGAGCGGTATTATGTAAGATTCAAAGGGATGGAAAGCGATGATTTTAATTACTTAAACTTTATTAAATTTCAAAAAGCTTGGGTGTTGTCATCGTTAAAAATTGACAATAAATTTCGTACAGCACACACCCGTAAAGAACTGGAAGAAGCGGATTTCGGCTGGGTATTCGATTGCCCAGGTATTGAGATTGAGGAGGTTGAGTGATGAGTTATGATTTGGAAATCTTAGCGAAAATAGAGAGTGGAGATTATATTCGTATTGCTGAACCTAGATATAGTTCTCCGACCTACAATCTCGGGAAGATGTTTAGAATTGCTATGGATTGGGATTTCGACCAAGACACTACGTACAACATCGCTGATATTTTAGATAACATTCAACGCGGTATCTCTGAATTAGAACGGTACCCTGAAAAGTATGTGCAGTATGAACCTGAAAATAGATGGGGAACAGTCAGTGGTGCCTTAGAAGTTCTAAAGTCACTGAAAGAGTGTATTTTAGAACAAGATATTGATACGAAATATTTATATATGAGGTGGTAATATGAAACGACCAAACAGATACCCGTATACTAAAAATCAATGGGTTGAAGAAACCGTTGATCACTATACATATAAAAACGATATTTGCTATACAAGTCATATTTTAGAAAATAGACTTACTGGAGAAATTAAGGACAAGGAGGTGAAGTGATGGCAGATGAGCAAAATATTTTAGAGACACAATTGATTTTAGGTAAGCAAGTTTTAGAAATTGTATTGGATTTGCTAAAAGACGATTCAAAAACAGGGGTAGTTCTACCTTTAAACATAAATGACCATGAATTTACGATTACTGTAGAAAAAGAGGTGGAGTGATGGAATTTTTACTAACAAGCACAAGCGGGTGGGTTGAAAATCAAATTCCTAACGCCGTGATTAAAAAATACACAAAAATAGAAGTTAGAGGCTGTTCGACATTTGAAGAATTTGATAAGCGATTTTCTAGGATAGAAGGCAGTTGACTTTCTGAAGGAGTTAATCATAAAACGTCTAAAGGTCGAATACAAAGAGAATTCCCGAACAGTGCAGAGGGGCATTTTATCGAAATCAATTCGATAGAGGAGTTGCTAGAATTTCAGAAAAAAGTTGGAAACGAGCTAATAATTACTTCTGCTATTGATAATGAATCAATTCCAGCTATTGAAATTTACAATAATTACAGGGAGTGAACATGAAACGATTCATAGCTATCTGGATCTTGCTATCTGCTGGACTAAACATCTGGCAGAGTATCCACATAAAAAAACTAGAAGAAAAGAAGCCGATGGTTATCTACAAGGCGGATAACGCAGGAGCTGAGATTTTCGGTAAAGTCGTCGAGAAAGGACGACAGGGGAAGCTATACACGCTTACCATTCGTGACTACGGGGTGTTTGTTGTTACAAAGGACGTGTATGAGAAAGTGAAAGTAGGGGATGAGGTGATGTTATGAAATTATTTCTTCACGAAGATTGTATGGACGTCATGACAAGATATCCTGACAACTATTTTGATTTAGCTATTGTAGATCCTCCATATTTTTCTGGCCCAGAAAAAAGAGAATACTATGGTCGAAAAATCAGTCCGATTGGTGTCAATAGACTGTATGGCAAAACATCGGAGTGGAAAATTCCAAATAGAGATTATTTTGATGAGTTGTTTAGAGTTTCAAAAAATCAAATCATTTGGGGTGTGAACAACTTTGACTACTCTTTTGGACCTGGCCGTATCATTTGGGACAAAGTTAATGGCAAGTCAAGTTTCTCAGATTGTGAGATAGCATACTGCAGTTTACATGACAGCATACGTTTATTTCGATATATGTGGAATGGTATGATGCAAGGGAAGTCGATATCTGAAGGTCATATACAACAAGGGAATAAGGCCTTAAATGAGGTTAGAATCCATCCGACACAAAAACCGATAAGTCTTTATCTTTGGTTACTTCAAACTTACGCAAAAGAAGGAGACAAGATTCTTGATACTCATGTTGGTTCAGCAAGTAGTTTAATCGCTTGTCAAGAATTAGGTTTTGAATATGTAGGTTGCGAGTTAGATAGAGACATCTTTAATCTTGCTAAACAGAGACTTGATGTTTACGAGAAGAAAATAAAATTATTTTAGGAGTTACTATGACCACACTAGAAAATGTAAAACAATGGAGAAAATTACGACTCAGACTAAAGATGGTCAGTGGCTCAACACTAATATCGATGTGAAATATCGTGTCAATAAGGAAAAAGCCATGACGGTATTTTCTAATTACACAGACTTAGAAAACGTGAATAATAGCGTAGTATCTCCTGCTGTTCAGCGTGCTATAGAATCTGTAACAGGAAATTACGATATTTACGATATTCTCGGTAATAAGCGTACTGAAGTTTATGAAATGATTGATAAAGCTCTCAAAGAAAAATTTGAGTCTTACGATTTGGAGTTTGTTTCTTTCACGATTACAGATCAGGATGCTGGAGATGAAATTGAAGCAGCAATCAAAAATGAATCTGTAAAACAAAAAGAAATCGACACTGCAAAACAGGAGCAGGAAAAAGCTAAAGTTGAAGCCGATACCAAGAAAGTTCAAGCTCAAGCAGAAGCAGACGCAGGTATCATCAAAGCAGAAGGTGAAGCCAAGGCCAACAAAGCTAAGTCAGACTCAATCACAGATAATCTTATCCGGATGAAAGAAGCAGAAGCCAGAGAGAAGCATGGCTGGGTCACTGTTAACGGTGCAGGTAGTGTGATCACGAATAAAGAATAAAATAAAAAAGCCAAGGCACTCTCTGCCTCAGCTATAATCTCAATAATATTATTATATCACAAAGGAGATAGAGAGTGAACAAGGCTAAAGAGCTATTGAAAGAATTACAAGACCTTGACATGGACATCCAAAGCCGTATAGATGAAATCAATGAGCTTGAGGCAGGTTTGCTCTCAAGTCCTAAGTGGTCAAGTGTCAAAGTCCAAGGTGGACAGGCTAGAAGAGTTGATGATGTCTATACTCAGCTGGTAGTGATGAAAGAGGCTATAGAGCAGGATACTAAAGAGGTTATTAACAGAAAACTTGAATTAGGTCGAATGATCAACAGGCTTAAAAATCCAAAAAGCAGGTCTGTCCTTAGAATGACTTACATTACTAAGACTTACATTGAGGATATTTGCGACAATTTGAGAATTAGTAAGGCAACTTATTACAGATTGCGCAAACAGGCTGAGTCCGAACTAGAGGAGACAATCATAGACAAAGTGAGCTAAAGTGAATGCGCATGAAGTCTAAAATCTGTTAGAATGGTAGTGTCAAGAATTGAAAAGAGAGGTACCTGAAATCAGGGTGTCGTAAAGGCATTGAGGGGTCAAGTCCCTCCCTCTATTTCGTTCATTGACGTCTCCTTTATCTTTATTATATTTTTCCGAGGTTTCGGCCTCGTTTTGGCGGTGACAGGTAAGTGGTTTATTTCCTCTGTTCTCTAATCCTTCGGTTCGATTCCGGACATCGCCGTTAACGACTACAAAAAATAAATCAGAAAATTTATTTCTAATTAACAGGCAAGGTAGTAGTCGCCTTGCAGTTGGAACGTAGCTCAGTTGGTGGAGCGATATGACTATAAAGGGTCTGAAACGTAGGCAGGTTCGAGTCCTGTCGTTCCAATTTTTACAGAATTGGCTGTAAAAAACAAAGTCAAAGACTATATAACCCGAGAAACGCATATCTTTTGGATGTGTGTTTTTTGGTTTCTTGAGGAGGGAAACAGTGAAGATTGTTGATAAGCCGATTGAATGGCTAAGACCTTACGAAAATAACCCGAGGAACAATGAACAAGCAGTTGAAGCAGTGGCCAATTCTATAAAGGAATTTGGTTTTAAGGTTCCGATTGTCGCAACGATAGATGGAGAAATCGTAAACGGACACACAAGGTTTAAGGCAGCTAAGTTTTTAAAGTTAAAAACTGTACCAGTTCTTATTGCAGATGATTTGACAGAGGAACAGATTAAGGCATTTAGACTTGCTGATAATAAGACAGGGGAGCTTGCTGATTGGGACGTTGAACTACTTTATAGCGAATTAGATGAACTTACTGGTTTTGATATGACGATGTTTGGGTTCGAAGATATTGACTTTTCTTTAGATGATTTTGAAGAAGATGAAAAAGAGACGGGAGAAGAAGCCGATATCGATTCCGAAGAGAAGCCGAAAGTAGAGTACGGAGATATTTTTCAGCTAGGGCGACACCGTTTAATGTGTGGCGATAGCACATCTGCTGAAGATATGGCACGGTTAATTGATGGTGCGGTGATAGATTTATATGTTACAGACCCGCCCTACAACGTGGCCTATCAAGGAGGAACTGATGAAGCCATGACAATTATGAACGATAGCATGGATGATGTTAGTTTTAGACAGTTTCTAAGAGATGCGTTTGCGGTTGCAAACAACCACTTGAAACCAGGGGGAGCGTTCTATATCTGGCATGCAGATTCGGAAGGTTTAAATTTTAGAGCAGCAGTAAAAGAGACAGGTTGGCTACTGAAACAGTCCATTATCTGGGTCAAGAATGCTATTGTGTTAGGTCGTCAGGACTATCAATGGAAGCATGAACCCTGCCTATACGGTTGGAAAGACGGAGCGAGTCACTATTTTGTGGACAATCGCTCACTAGCTACTGTCATTGAAGAAGATGAAGAAAATCTAAAAGAAATGACAAAAAGCGAATTGATTTCTTACATCAAGACCATGCAGGATACATCTCCGACGACTGTCTTTTACGAGGATAAACCTGTTAGAAACGATATTCATCCGACGATGAAGCCTTTAAAGTTGATTGCTAGATGTGTTTTGAACTCAAGTAAGAAAGGTGACAAGATACTAGATAGCTTTAATGGCGGAGGTTCTACATTGATGGTGTGTGAACGTTCTGAAAGAGTTTGCTATGCAATGGAATTAGATCCTGTGTATGTAGAGCGGACGATTAAACGTTGGGAAGAAGAGACTGGACTTACCGCTGAAAAAGTAAGTTAAATTTATTTTTTTGATAAGGAAGTGAGGCGATGGCTAATGAGCAAAATTTGATAAAAAATTCAGAACGAACTCCGAGCGAACGCCGAGAAAATGCAAAAAAAGCAGGGGTGGCTTCTGGTAAAGCTAGAAGAAAAAAAGCAAACTTAAAAAAGGCTTTTGAAACGATTCTGCAAGCAGATGTGGCAAGTCCAAACGTTAAGAAGCAACTTGAGGATATGGGATTTGACACAACTAACGAAATGGCTTTAGCGATGGTTATGATGCAGAAGGCTATGAAAGGTAACGTTAGAGCGTTTGAACAAATCAGCAAGTTAACCACGACAGATGCGAAAGACTCACTTGATAAGAGAGAGCAAAAAGAACGCATTGAAGCGCTCAAGCTAGGAAACGAGAAGCTTAGAAAACAGATAGGAACATCAGAAGTTGACGTTAAAGACGACGGCTTTATTAAATCTCTAGAAGGGGTGGTTGAAGAAACTTGGCTAGATTAAGAATGCAAACCAATACATTCAAATTTCAACCTTTTAGCAAAAAGCAGAAGAAAGTGCTGACTTGGTGGCTTTGGAACTCTCCAGTTCATGAGTCAGAAGGCATTATTGCTGATGGTGCTATCCGTTCTGGCAAGACTGTTTCTATGAGTCTAGCTTTCGTTATCTGGGCGATGACATCATTCAACCATCAGAACTTTGCGATGTGTGGGAAGACAATTGGCTCTTTCAATCGTAACGTCCTAAAACTGTTGTTGGTTATGATACAGTCAAGGGGTTTTAGCTACGTCTATCATCGGACGGATAATTTGATAGAAATCTCAAAAGGCGACGTGTCAAATGATTTTTATATCTTTGGTGGTAAGGACGAAAGTTCGCAGGATCTTATTCAAGGTTTGACGCTAGCAGGAATCTTTTTCGATGAAGTGGCGCTTATGCCAGAGTCGTTTGTTAACCAGGGCACAGGGCGTTGCTCTGTGACAGGTTCCAAGTGGTGGTTTAACTGCAACCCAGACGGGCCTTATCATTGGTTTAAAGTCAATTGGATAGACAAAGCAGAAACAAAGAACATGCTTTATCTGCATTTTGACATGGACGATAACCTTTCTCTTTCAGAGAACATCAAGAAGCGTTACAGAAGTCAATATCAAGGTGTTTTCTATCAGCGATATATCCAAGGTCTTTGGACGGTTGCAGAAGGTATTATCTACGATATGTTCAGTAAGGATAAGCATGTTGTATCAACTTTGCCAGAAATGAGTAAACTGGGCAAATATGTTTCGGTCGACTACGGTACGCAGAATGCGACCGTTTTTCTTTTGTGGGAAAAAGATATCAATGGCAAGTATTACTTAACAAGGGAATACTACTATTCAGGTCGTGACGAGAACGTGCAGAAAACCAATGCTGAGTATGCTGATGATCTAACTGCTTGGCTAGGAGATACGAACATCGAACGAATCATTATTGACCCGTCTGCTGCTTCATTCATTGCTGAATTGAAGAAGCGAGGATATAAAATCAAAAAAGCTAGAAATAATGTTCTTGAAGGCATTCGTTTTGTTGGGTCTATGTTAGGCCAAGAGAAAATAGCAGTACATGAGAGTTGTGTGAATACGCTGAAAGAGTTCCACGCTTATGTCTGGGACGAGAAAGCTTCGGCAAACGGCGAGGACAAGCCTATCAAACAATTCGACCACGCAATGGACGCCCTGCGTTATTTCTGCTATACAGTATTATTCAAGTCAGGAGGTATGACTGTTTGGAAATAGAAGTAATTAAAAAAATAATCTCGTCGCAGATGGTTAAGCACGGAAAGTTTGTCTCACAAGCAGCTGAAGCCGAGAAATACTATCGTAACGAGAATGATATTAAACGAAAGCGTAAGCCTGCCGATAAAAAAGGAGCTGAGAACGAAGCGAAAGCAGAAGATAATGCCTTTCGTAATGCTGACAACCGTATTAGTCACAACTGGCACCAGTTATTGCTTGACCAGAAAAAGGCTTATGCGTTGACCTATCCGCCTACCTTCGATGTGGACGATAAAAAGGTAAATGATATGATCGTGGATGTCTTAGGAGACGATTATGAACGTATCAGCAAGCAGCTTTGTGTGAATGCAGGAAACGCTGGCATCGCTTGGCTTCATGTTTGGAAAGACGCTAGTGATAACTCGTTTAGATATGCTTGCGTGGACTCAAAAGAAGTGATACCAATCTACTCAAAGTCTTTGGATAAAAAGTTGATTGGGGTACTGCGAGTATACTCTAGTATTGATGAAACAGATGGTAAGAATTACACTGTTTACGAATACTGGAACGACAAAGAGTGCTCTTTCTATCGTCACGAAGAAAATAAGCCGCTGGAAGAATTAGAGACATTCCAGGCAATCTCTTTGGTTGATACCATGAATGGCGACCGCTCAAGTGACAATAGTTTCAAGCATGATTTTGGCCTTGTTCCTTTTATTCCATTCAAAAACAATGAAATCGAGACCAACGACTTGAAACCAATCAAAGACCTAGTTGATGTTTACGACAAGGTCTTTAGTGGGTTTGTCAATGACACAGACGATGTCCAAGAGGTTATCTTTGTTCTTACAAATTACGGTGGGCAGGACAAGCAAGAGTTTCTTGAAGATTTGAAACGCTACAAGATGATTAAGATGGACAACGATGGTATGGGAGACCAGTCAGGAGTTACAACCATTGCGATTGACATCCCAACAGAAGCTAGAAATCTGATTTTAGAGCGGACTAAGAAACAAATCTTTATCAGCGGCCAAGGGGTTAACCCTGAAACAGATAAACTAGGGAACAGTTCAGGCGTTGCTTTGAAGTTCCTTTACTCTCTTTTAGAGTTAAAAGCTGGGAATATGGAAACTCAGTTCAGAAGTGGATATGCCACGCTTGTCAAGATGATCTTGAAACATCTAGGGTTATCCGATAAACTCAAAATCAAGCAAACATGGACACGGAACTCAATCAATAACGATACAGAAATGGCTCAAGTAGTTTCTACTCTTGCAACTATCACATCAAGAGAGAACGTAGCTAAATCGAATCCAATTGTAGAAGATTGGCAGGATGAACTACGCTTGCAGAAAGCTGAACAAGAGGAACAATCTGAAAAACTCTACGACATGGAAGAGGTAGAGCATGAGTCGGAAACTGAATAAAAAAGAGAAGATTGCTTTCATCGAATCTCTTGATGACCTCAACCGAGAAGAGAAAGACAGATTGCTATATGAGCTGGCTCAGATTGACGACCTCAGCGAGATAATAGACTACATCGATAATTTATACCGCAGAACACTAAAACGCATTGCAGGTCGTTTAGAGTCGTTCGAGAGGGTATCTAAAAATCGTAGCGACTCATTACCATTTTATCTGTTATCCCTGACTAAGACTGACCAAATGAAAACCAAGCAAGAGATTGCTAGCTTTGTTAAGAAACATCCTGATTTAACAGAGTGGTCAAGGTCAATAAAGGTCAAAACAAATGCAGATGCCTTGTTTGCTGGTGTTGAGATGGATATCGCTGAAATGACTGGTAAAATCAATAAGCGAATAGAAACACACCTCAAACAAACCTACCAAGAAACTTACTTAAATCGTGCTTACAACTATCATAAACAGACCAAAAGAGAACCGAATTTCAAGCCTGAGCGTCTAGAAGAAGAGTATCTTCAAAAGGCAATTAACGAAAACTTCAAAGGTAAGCGGTTCTCTGAGCGTGTTTGGGGTAGCAATATGGACGAACTGGTCAGTAGAGTAGAGTCGCTTGTAACCAATGATTTAAACCGAGGCTATCCGATAGACCAGTCCAGTAAGCTTCTAGCCATTGAGTTCGAACGTGCTCGTAATCGTGCAGTGACGGTTTTACAGACGGAAACGAACGGCATTCAGGCTCAGGCAACGTTAGATGAATACCAAGACGACAATATTAAGAAGTACAGATATCTAGCGACCTTAGAGGTTCACACATGCCCTATTTGTGGTGAGTTGGACGGCAAGGTATTTCCTGTTAAGGATGCAGAAAAGGGTGTGAATTATCCTACTATGCACCCTCACTGTCGATGTACGACGGTTCCTGCCTTAGAAACAGGTGGGAAACGCTATGCAAGAGACATTGAAACAGGGAAAGGCTATGAGGTTGAAAGTGGTCAGACCTTCAAGGATTGGCGAAAACAGCAACTTGATAAATATGGTCAAACTGCTATCAAAGACAAGCTACAAGCTGAACGATTGGAAAAGGACAGAGTCCGCAGAACCAAGGAGCAGTTCATAGCTTATAGGCAGGTTTTAGGCTCTCAAAATATGCCCAAAACATTTGCAGGCTTCTATGATTTGAAGTATAATGATGTTAATAAGTTTGGTATGATTCAATTGGATTTTAAGCGTCAGAGTAGATTACAAAAAAATCCGCAACTAACACTACCTAATGTAGATAATATAATCATAAGTGAGAAGAAATTTACTCATTATCTTTTCAATCCTGATAGACCAAAAGGTTTTGCTAAAGGTAAGAATATTACACATCTTTTAGGATATGACTTGAACAATTATCGGGAGATGATTGAAGAAATATCAAATAGAGCGCCTAAATATCCAACGAAAGCAAAAACGAAAGATGAACACGGGCATAGATATGAGCAAAAAATGGTAATGTATGGTATAAAGAACAATCCTGTAAATGTTATTGTTGCATGGAATGTTACTGAAGAAGGTACCCACCTTACGTCTGCTTATATCAAGGAGGTTTCTGATGAAGATAGAAGAATTTGATACAGTGATTTTAAAAAATGGGCAATCTGCAGCAATTGTCGAAAAGCTAAGCGAAGATACTTTTATTGCTGATATAGGTGATTCACCCAAGGACTGGGATACCATAACAATTACAATCAACGAAATAGAAAAAGTAGCACCTAGAGAAATCTAAGTGCTTTTCTTATGTTCAGAAAGGAGCAAGAAATGAAATACCGTAAAAAACCAGTAGTGATTGAAGCTGTGCAGTTTTTAGATACAGAAGAATCAATTTTGGAGTTATCAGAATTAGGATTAGATCCAGTTCGTGTTGATTATGCTGATTTGGATAATCCAGTTCTAAAAATAGAAACGCTTGAAGGATTGATGGTTGCAACAGAAGGTGACTACATTATCAAAGGTGTACAAGGTGAATTTTATCCATGTAAACCTGACATTTTTAAAGAAACATACGAAAATGTAGAGGAGTAAAAATATGTTTATCTGGGATTGGGTATCAATCGCTTTTGGGTGGTTGGTATTTTTGTTCTTGATGCTGTTTATCATAGCATTTGTAAAACAAGTAATCAAAGAAATTAAAAAATAATCTAACCGCATCGAAATCGAGGCGGTTTTCTTATGCTCTAACCGTATGGAATCCCGTACGGTTTTCTTTTCGCCCTGGGCATGGCGTTAAAAGGTTCAAACATTGGACAAGTCCGTAGTCCTAACAAAAGCGGAGCGACTGGTGATGGAGAACACCTAAAAAGCCTAGCGTAGAGGAAAGGATTTTCAAAATGAAAAAAGAACAACTGGCAAACATCGGCTTAACTGAAGACCAAATTTCTCAAGTCTTCGCTTTGCATGGTGTGGATATCCAAAAGTTAAAGGATGATGTGGCAAGTAAAGATAGCGAATTGGAGAGCGTGCGTGGACAGCTGACACAACGTGACCAAGACTTGAATGATTTGAAGAAAAAAGGCGCAGATGTTGAAGATATTCAGCAAAAGCTAGAGGACTTACAAGCTAAGTACAAGCAAGATACAGAAGCGCTTGAAATGAAACTAGCAGATGAGAACAAATCTCGCTTAATCGATGCTGAGTTGACAAAAGCTGGCGTTCGAGACGCAGAAATTTTTGAAAAAATCTTAAACAAAGACGAAATCTCTGTAAAAGATGGCAAATTGATTGGCTTGACTGATCAAATCGAGGCTCAGCGTGCTAAGAGTCCATATCTATTTAACGGGGAGAAACAAGCCCAATACACGCCAAATCAAGGCGATGGGCAAGGTGCTAATTTAGGGAATTGGGAAACTGCCATGAGCAATCCCGACGTCAACCTAACTCAATTTTTAGAACAACAAGGAGAAAATAACTAATGGCTAATGAAATTACAAAAATTCTAGACACGATTACACCTCAACAGTACAATGCCTACATGCAACAGTACACGGCTGCTAAATCTGCTTTCGTTCAAAGTGGTATCGCAGTATCAGATGAGCGTGTCTCTAAAAACATTACATCTGGTGGTCTTTTGGTCAACATGCCTTTCTGGAATGACCTTACTGGTGATTCTGAGGTTCTCGGAAATGGCGACAAAGCCCTAGAAACTGGGAAAATTACTGCTGGAGCAGACATTGCCTGCGTTCTTTATCGTGGACGTGGTTGGGCTGCCAACGAATTGACTGGTATTGTAGCTGGTTCTGACCCAGTACGTGCTATCTTGAACCGTATCGGTGCTTATTGGCTACGTGAAGACCAAAAAGCCTTGATTGCTACCTTGAATGGTATCTTTGCTACTGGTACCGGTGGAGAGAAAGGTGCGCTTGAAGAAACTCACGTATCAGACCAATCAAAAGCGTCTACTGGTATCGATGCAGCTATGGTACTTGACGCCAAACAATTGCTTGGAGATTCTGCTGATCAAGTTACTGCTATTGCTATGAACTCAGCGGTTTACACTAAACTACAAAAAGACAACTTGATTCAATACATCCAGCCAACAACTGCGACTATCAACATTCCAACCTACCTTGGTTACCGTGTCATTATCGATGATGGCATTAAACCGACAGGAGATGTTTATACATCATACCTTTTCCGCACGGGTTCAATCGGCCTTAATACAGGAAATCCATCAGGATTGACTACGTTTGAAACTTCTCGTGAAGCTGCTAAAGGCAACGACATGATTTACACTCGCCGTGCCCTTGTTATGCACCCATACGGTGTGAAATGGACTGGCGCAGAAGTGGATGCTGGAAACATCACTCCATCAAACACTGACTTGGCTAAATTCAAAAACTGGCAACGTGTTTATGAGCCTAAGAACATCGGTATTATCGCTTTGAAACACAAAATTGGCAAATAGATTGGGTAACAGAATATGATTCAAGAATTGAAACAAGACAACACAATGTACTTGATCTCATGCGTTCGGAAAATGCGTCAGGATAATTATTTCAAAGATATGGAAGTTCTTCACTACGCTTTGACCCAAGCAGAAAACGAGATTTTGAATTATATTCACCAAGACAGTGTGCCTGGACGTTTAGAGAACGTATGGATAGACATGACCAACGACTTACTGGACAAGGTCAAGGAGCAAAGCGTTCTTGCTGAAAAAGCAGACGCAGACGACTTTTCGGTTAAGAGTATCAAAATGGGTGATACGACAATCGAGAAGGTTAGTCCTTATGAAATGATTCAACGAATGAAACAAGTGCCGTCATCACTTGACCGTTACAAGCGTCAGTTGAATCGTTTTAGGAAGCTACTATGACCGAATATGCTAAGACAGTCTTTGATTCCTTGTATGACTGTAAAATGACGGTTAAAGGTTATACAGAGCAAGAGATAGACGGTTTGACCAGTATGTCAGAAAGCGTGCTATTAGAGGACATTCCTTGCAGGATTTCGCAAATGAGCAATAGTTCAACGAACGGGAGCGACTATCAAGCTAACGGCTATGATATGAAACTCTTTTGCTCCGTTGTCTATGATATTCCTGCAGGTTGCAAGATTGAGGTGACTGATAGAAATGGGCACGTTAAAGTGTTTACACGGTCTAATGTGCCTATTGGTCAGTATTGGTCACATCAAGAAATTGCTATAAAGCTAGAGGGCAAGTCATGAGTGGCAGTTTTGATTATCGTAGTTTCGCTAAGTTTGCTAACAACTTCAACAGGAATGCGAGTCATGCGAAAGTAGACCTATTTATGAGACAGACCTTGAATTACGAAGGCACAGAACTAAAATCCAAAGTGAAAGAGAGAACGCCTGTTGGTGTTTATACGGATCATTGGGTGGAGTTCACTACCAAAGATGGCAAACACGTCAAATTTTGGGCAAGTGCTCATGGTAAACAGGGCGGAACTTTGCAAAAAGGCTGGTCTAAAAGCCATATTGAAGTATCTGGACGGACTTATAAGCAGAAAGTTTATAACAAGGTCTACTATGCCCCACACGTTGAGTACGGGCATAAGACGGTTAATGGTGGCTTTGTTCCAGGGCAGTTTTTCCTTCATAAAACGGTTGAAGATACTAAAAGCGATATGGAAAATCGTGTCCGTGATAAGTATGATGGATTTATGAGAAAGGTAGTGTTAGGAAATGGCAAATAAAGGCTTTCGGTTAGTCGAGGAGTTAGTTAGTCATATCAAGGGGTTATATCCTGACATCAGGATTTATCTGGACGAAGTAGAGCAAGGTTTTAAAGAGCCTTGTTTTTTTATCCATGTGGTCGATACTAAGTACACTCCAGAAGCTAACAAGTATGTGAAAGTACGTTCTAAAGTGGATTTGTCTTATTTTCCTCCTAAGAAAAAGCGTAGCGAGTGTTTAGCAATGCAGGAAGAATTGAGTTATAAACTCTTGCACTTGCCGACGATTCATTTATTTGACCGTCAGTATGAAGTGGTTGACAACGTTCTGCATTGTATTTTTAACGCAAGCACACGCTTGAAGTTAGAAGAGGAAGATATCAAACAACGTGAATTGAAAGTGAAAGAAGAGGTAAAAGATGGATAATGTAGACGGAATTGTGTTCCCTACTGCGGACATTTTGGAAAGTAGCGCTTTTACCAACGGAGAAAAAGACATTTTGGGGGCTATTTTAGATCCAGAAAAGTCTTATAGCTTGGAAGAAGCAAGAGCAAAACTAGAATATGAACTAGGAAGGAAGATTAACTAATGGCAGGTGGAATTTGGAAACGCCAAAATAAAGTAAGACCAGGTGCTTACATCAACGTCAAATCAAAAGACATCGCAATGACTCGCCTTGGCGGTGACGGTGTCGTAACAGTACCGTTGGCACTCAGTTTCGGTGAATCAAAGAAATTGATGAAAATCCGACGTGGTGAAGACCTATTTAAGAAGCTAGGTTATGAGCAAGAAAGCCCACAGCTTTTGTTGCTGAATGAAGCATTCAAACGTGTTAGTGAAGTCTTGCTTTATCGTCTAAATACGGGCGAAAAGGCGAACGTAAACCTTTCGGACAACGTAACGGCTCAAGCTAAATATAGCGGTGTCCGTGGGAATGACATTACAGTAACGGTCAAAACAAACGTAGACGACCCAAGTTCATTTGATGTTGTCACATTCCTTGATACAGTGGTCATGGACTCGCAAACTGTAAAAGTCTTGGCTGATTTGAAAAACAATGATCTAGTTGAGTTTTCAGGAACAGGCGAACTGCAAGCGGTGGCTGGTGCTAAATTGACTGGTGGTACTGATGGTGCAGTCTCAACCCAAGACTACTCAGAATACTTCAAAGCGCTTGAAACAGTTGAATTTAACTATATGGCCTTACCAGTAGAAGACGCTTCTATCAAGAAAGCAGCTATCAACTTCATCAAACGTATGCGTGAAGATGAAGGACTTGGCGCTCAATTGGTTGTTGCGGACTCTGACGCAGACAGTGAAGCGGTAATCAATGTTAAAAATGGCGTTATCTTGTCTGATAAGACAGTTATTGATAAGACTAAAGCGACTGTTTGGGTTGCAGCAGCAAGTGCAAATGCTGGCGTTGAGAAATCATTAACTTATGAGAAGTACGAAGACTCTGTTGATGTTGTGGGTCGTTTGAGCCATACAGAGACAGAAGATGCGCTCTTGAAAGGGCAGTTTGTCTTCACTGCTCGTCGTGGCCGTGCGGTAGTTGAACAAGATATCAACTCACACGTCAGCTTCACGATTGAAAAGAACCAAGATTTCCGTAAGAACCGTATCTTGCGCACCTTGGACGATATTGTGAACGATACTCGTTATGCTTTCTCTGAGTATTTCCTTGGAAAGGTAAGCAACAACGAAGATGGACGCCAAGCGTTCAAAGCGAACCGTATTCGCTACTTCAAAGACCTTGAAGCTCGTGGTGCTATTGAAGACTTCAAAGTTGAAGACATCGAGGTACTCCGTGGTGAGTTGAAAGAGTCTGTAGTGGTTAATGTTAAAGTGAAACCAGTAGACAGTATGGAAAAACTGTACATGACAGTTACAGTAGAGTAAGGAAGGAGATAGTATGGCTTTTTTAAAAGGTCGTGACGTAATCAGCGGTCAGGAAGGTACCGCTTTTATTCACATCGACGGAAAAAATGAGTTCATGTTCTATATCAAGGAACTTGAAGCAACAGTTAAGAAAAACAAAGAAGAAGTCCGTACCCTTAACAAACGTGGTACGCAAGTGAAGGCGACTGGTTTCAAGGGTGAAGGTAAGATGACCATCTACGGTGTCACTTCAACATTCAAGGAAATGATGTTGGACTACATGAAGAATGGTCGTGATACATTCTTTGATATCCAAGTGACCAATGACGATGCGACAAGTTCAATCGGTCGTCAAACAACTATCTTGCGCGAATGTAACCTTGATGAAGTTGTGATGGGTCAACTAAAAGTTGAAGAAGATTTCTTGGAAGAAGAAGTCAACTTTACTTTTGAAGATGTGGATATCTTGGAAAAATTTAATGCGCCTAAATTAGGTTAGAAAGAGGATAGATAAATGGCAATTTCAGACTTTTTACTAGAAAACGTTCAGCAGGAAGAAACAAAGGAAGTACACCTTAAGCGTTTCAAATCTCCTTTTGTCATTCGCAGTATTGACGAAAGTCTAAATGATACATTGAAGAAACGTGCGACAATCAAGAAGAAAAACCGTCAAGGTGTGGCTATTCCTGAGTTCAACAACGATAAGTACATTGACTCTTTAATGTCTGCCTGCGTTGTTACGCCAGACCTGAAAGACGCTCAACTACAAGAGTCTTATCGTACTGTTGGTGACGAAGCAGCAACCTTAAAAGCTATGTTGAAGATTGGGGAATATGCTACCCTAATGCAAGAAATCCAGTCGCTTAACGGATTTGATGAAGATATCAATGATCTTGTTGAAGAAGCAAAAAACGACTAGAGGACGGGGATGCAGAGTTGAGTTATGCTTACTACTGTTTGCATCAATTCAACTGGACTCCGTCCTTTTTGGATAGCTTATCCAAGCGTGAGAAAGCCTTGATTTTTGCCTTTATCGATATCCGAGTAGAGGCAGAAGAAAAGGAACACAAAGAGATGGAAAGAAAAAGCAAAGGAAGGAGGAAACGGTAGAAGATGACTACATTAATGCAAACACTGGCGCTTAGAGATAATTTCTCAAGCCCTTTAAACAGAATTAATAGTACGATTAACAGGACTATTGCTAAGTTCGGCGAGTTGGACAGACGTGTTAAAAAAATGACACAGACTGCAACGATTAAAGTCAAAGCAGATATGCCTAAGAATTTAACTGCGCCTAAAACTTCTAGCCCTGTAGCGCCTAAAATGGCTACACCTGTCACTCCTAAACTTCCTTCGGCTGGGCCTCTTGTTGGTGGCTTAGGTCTTGCTACATCTATGCTTGGTCGAATGACTTCTATTTCTCGTGCTTTGAATTTCATGGTGGCTATTCAAGCCTTGAGGCAAATGGCTAATTTAATGGGTGGTCTGATTAAGTCAGGCGATGAGTATATCCAGACCATGGCAAGGCTTAAGACGATAGAAGACGGAACTAAGACAGGCCAAGAACTTCAAGATAGTATCATGGCAGCAGCACAACGCTCAAGGACTGGCTTCGGTATCATGGCAGACTCAGTGGCTAAACTACGCTCACAAGCTGGAGAAGCCTTTAAAAGCAATGATGAAGCTATTGCATTCGCTGAACAGTTGAATAAGCTGTATAAAATCGGTGGTGCAAGCTTAGAGCAACAAAAAGCAGGGACGCTTCAAATCACACAGGCGCTTGCTTCAGGGGTTCTTCGTGGTGATGAGTTTAACTCTATGATGGAGAACGCTCCGCTTGTTGCCCAAAAACTAGCTAGACACCTTGGCGTTAGCGTTGGTCAACTGAGGGCAATGGCTAAAGATGGTCAATTGACTGGAGATACTCTTAAAAACGCTTTGCTTGGTTCAGCAGTTGAGACAAACGCTGAGTTTGCGAAAATGCCGATGACCTTTGCCGACATGATGACTCAGATTGGCAACGTAGCTTCATACGCATTTCAGCCTTTAATTCAAGCATGGCAAGAGTTCATTAATAGTACCGCTGGACAAAACTTCATGGCAGGTTTAGAGACCGCTATGTTTGCGATTGGCCAGATAGCGTTATGGCTCTTTAATCTCTTTGTTTCTGGTTGGAACTGGGTTACTGAGAATATCAATATAGTCATGACTGCATTAATACTTCTTGCAGCAGTTGCTCTTATAGCAGGTGTAGCAATGTTTGTAGCAGGTTTGATGGCAGGAGCTCCTTGGGCTTGGCTGATGCTGATACTGATAGGTGTAATTGGGATCGCGCTCTTAATCGCTACAGCTCTAAACGCTATGGGGATTTCATTCTTAGACGTTGCAGCTGCTATCGTTGCAGCCTTTGTCTTTGTCGGAACGATTGTTTATGACATTATTATGTTCGTTATTAATCTTGTCATGTATATGATTGCACCGATTGTAAATTTCTTCATAGCCATTTATAACATTGGTGTAGCTATTGCAGAGTTTTTGAGAAATGTCTTTAAGCACCCGATTTATTCCATCAGAAAGTTATTTTATAATCTTATTCGAACTGTATTAGATTATTTTGCTTCGTTTGTTGATGGGGTAGTCAATGTAGCGCAATCTATCGGTAATGCTTTTATAGCTGGAGCAAACATGGCTATTAAAGCTATCAACTGGATCATTGACGCTTTAAATAAAATACCAGGAGTGAATCTAGGAAAAGTTGGCGAAATGGGCTACATGTCCAATGACGGTAGTTTTGCCAATGGTATTCGTGCGATGGGAGAGATGTTTAATCCGGGAGAGGCTCCTGATGATTATGAATCTTTTGATGGCATGCGTGCTAACATGATAACTCCAGGCGGTTTGTGGGATGGGATGAAAAATCCTTTTTCAACTGCTGGCAATGCTTTTAGTGGTACTAAGGCTTTTGGTCAAGGCGTTGGTGATGCTATGCAAGGCTTCGCTGATAAGATGAAAGGTCAAGATGAACTTGCTTCTAAATTTGACCAAATGAACCAAACACCGGCAGGGGCTGGCGCTCCTTCTGGTGGTGCTGGTGGTCTTGGCGACAAGCTAGGCAAAGGCAAGAACATTGGTAACGTCGGTAAGATTGAAGATGAAGTCAAGCTGAAAGACGAAGATATCAAGATGATGCGTGATGTTGCAGAACGTAAGTACATCATTGATTACCAAGTTCTAACACCTCAAGTTAGCGTCAATTACGAGTCTAAAAATAGCGCTACTGAACAGGATATCAATGATCTAGTTGGTAAGATTGAAGATAAGATTGTCGGTTTGGTCAATAGTGACCTAGGAATTGCGTAGGAGGTAACAAGAAATGGCGATTGGTATTTTTGTGGAGTACAAAGGTCAGGTCACACAACTTCCTGTCAATCCAGAAGAGCTAAAAACGAAGAATAGCGCCAATAACGAGTCCACAACGAGTATTGCGCTAGGAGAAATAACCCAGATGAGTTTTCCTAAACTTTCTGAGGTTACTTTCACTTCGTTCTTCCCTAGAGACACTTTCCGCTCTTATGTCCTGAATAAATCAGGAACGCCTGAAACCTATGTCCGACTCCTAAAAAAAATCATGGACGGGAAAGAACCTTGTCGCTTGATTATTTCTGGCGTGGGTATCAATATGCTTGCGACAGTTGAGAATTTTGAGCAACAAAGAAAAGCTGGTATTCATGAGGATGTTTACTACGACATCACTTTTAAAGAGTACAAGATGGCCAAGGCTCGGTTTGTAAAAATCGAAAAGAAGGTATCAGAGGAGAAGAAAGCTAGTCAACCTCAGAAAGAACAAGCTCCCTCGACTAAGAAAGAAGTGACTATCGGTGCAAAGGTGCTCGTCAATGGGCAGCTGCATAGAGATAGCTACGGAGAAGGGCCTGGTCAAACTGAGTCCAACGCAACTAGACTGGTCAATTATATCAATATGAAAGGGTCGCATCCTTATCACGTTACTACGCTTGATGGCGGTTGGCGTGGTTGGGTTACTGCTGATTCGGTACAAGTCCTATGATGGAATTTCTGATTCAAGATGTGAATGACGGTAAAGTCTTTGATATCACTGAGTTGGTCGGAGGTGTCAAATGGGAAACCAGTATTGATTTTCAGCCGGGAAAACTTGAGTTTGATATGATTATAGACTCGCAGGTTGCTTGTAACTTTGGGGATGTTATCCGCTTCAAAGTAGATGATAAAGGCATTTTTTACGGAAAAGTTTTCAAGAAAAAGCGGAAATCAGCTAAGAAATGGTCGGTTACTGCTTATGACAGAATGAGATATCTGAAAAACACTGACACAATCGTGTTTGAAGCCTCTAAAAGTCATGAAATCTTCAGTAAGATTTGCGAAATATCAGAACTTGAGTACAAAGTTGTTGATGAAGGTAACTGGACGTGTCCTGAGAAAATCGAAGATAAGAAAACTTATTTTGCGATGATCCAGAACGCTTTGGACTTAACTTTGATTCATGGTGGCATGTGGTACATCATCAGAGATAACTTTGGTACAGTCGAGCATATAGCCTTAAATTCGCTGATTACTGACTTAGTGATTGGAGATGATAGCGTAGCTACAGACTTTGACTACGAAGGCTCTATCGATGATAGTTACAACTATGTGAAGCTGACTAAAGACAACAAGCAGAGTAAGAAGCGTGAAGTTTACGTCGTGAAAGACTCTAAGAATGTTGCTCTTTGGGGCAAGTTGCAGTACCACGAAAAAGTGGATGAAAAGATGAATGAGAGTCAGATTCAACAAAAGGCTGAACTCTTATTGAAAGCTAAGAATCATCCTAAAAAGACCTTTAAAGTTCCTTGTTTAGGACATCTTGGAATCAGTGCAGGCAACAGTGTTGTACTGGATTTTGCTGATTTAGAGTCTGAAGGGATTAAGAAGAACAGTCTTGGCATCATCTCTAAATGTACCCACAAGTGGGATAAGGTGCATACAATGGATTTAGAATTGAGGACGCTGGAATAATGGCAGGAGAGTTATTAGCACGCCTTTTGGCGCAAGGAGTAGATGATGGGACAGACAGGACAGATATTGTTTTTGGCTCTGTCACATCTGTTTCTCCTTTAACAATCAAGGTTAATAATAAACTTGAAATCCCTGAGTCTTTTTTAGTTCTAAGTCCGATGGTTAAAGAACTACGCACTGGAGATACTGAAGGGGACAACAAGAGATGGATTGTTTTTCGTGATCTTGAAGCAGGAGACAAAGTCTTAATGATTAAAGCCCAGAACGGGCAATTATACTACGTTTTACAAAGGATGGAGTGAAGATGGTAGATATACGAAATATTGAAGAAGTTGTTTTGCCATCCTACACTTATCAAGTGAAAAATGGCAGAATACACGGATATATTGACGGCTTAGAAGCCATGAGGCAAGCTGTTGAAAAGATTTTGCTTACAGAACGGTTTGAGTGGGTGATCTACTCTTCGAACTACGGAGTAGAATTGGATCGCTTGATTGGAAAGCCTTATGATTTTGTAAAAGCTGACCTTGAGAGAACAATTTCTCAAGCCTTGTTAGTTGATACAAGAATTAAAAGTGTTCAGAATTTCTTTATCGAGCAGCAATCCAAGGACAGCTTGCTTTGTGTCTTTGAAGTTCATACCATATCCGGTTTATTTAAAGTTGAAAAGGAGGTGACGCTGATTAATGATAGGTGATTTCTTAGAAAAATATACGTTTGATTATCTGATGAATGACGCTCTTTCTCGTGTCAATGAAAATATTGATACACGGGAAGGTTCTATCATCTATGACGCATTAGCGCCTGCTTGTTACGAGTTAGCTGGTTTTTATTTGCAGTTGAAAAATCTACTGCTAGATACATTTCCACAGACTGCTATTGGGCAATACCTAGACTACAAGGTGGAAGAGTTCGGTCTACATCGTTATCCGTCAAAAAAAGCGGTACGCTTTGCGGAGTTTAAAAACGAGAGAAAAGAAGGCGTACAAATCGCTTTGGGTTCTCGTTTTGCAACAATTGACGATGCTGCACTCATCTACAAGGTGGTTCGTGCAACTAATGTAGCTGGTAAGTATGAAGTAGAGTGTGAGACAAGTGGTGTTGTCGGAAATCGCTACTATGGTAATATCTTGCCCTTGGAAAACTACAGAAACCTAGCTACTGCAGCCTTAGGGGAAATCGTTACATCTGGGCAAGATGAAGAGACCGACGATGAATTGCGGAAGCGTTTCTTGATTTACGTCAATGAGAAGCCGTTTGGCGGTAACTTCATCGAGTACGTTCAGCGTGTTCGTGAAATTGACGGTGTTGGCGCAGTTCAGGTTTATCCAGTTTGGAATGGCTCAGGAACGGTTAAAGTGGTTGTTTTAGACAATGACTTAAACTTGGCATCTACTGAGACAATCAAGAAGGTGCAAAATGTTCTGGATCCACTAGAATATACTGGAAAAGGCGTTGGACTTGCTCCTATCAATCATCGTGTGACGGTTACGACCGCGACACGTTTCCCGATTGATATTGAGTTTAAACTTGAGTTGATGACAGGATATCAGCTAAATCAAGTAAAAGAACTGGTAGACAAGGCTCTAGACCAGTATTTCTTAGATTTGAGAAAGAACTGGGCGCAATACTCAGATGTCAACACCTACAGCATGAAAATCTATCGCTCGCAGTTAATGGCCAAGTTACTGACCATTACAGGTATCGCAAACGTTGATAAGATGAAATTGAACAACCGTGAAGCTGATTTAGCACTTGTTTTTACAGGACAATTACAACAATTGCCGTATAAAGGAACAGTGAGGACGGTTTAATGGTAAAAGAAGTAAACTTATCTGAATACGTTCCAGATTACTACGAGGGCGTCAAGGATATGAAAGAACTAGTTCGGGTTGAAAATGCTCTGTTTAAAGACGGTACTATCTCGTTAGAGCAGTTCATCAAGAATCAGTTCATTATGCTCTGCGATGTTCCTACGTTAACGAAATTTGAAGAAGTCTACGGAATTGTTGCTCACGCTGACGACACGTTGGAGTGGAGAAGAGAGCGCGTTTTACTGCGGATCAATATGAGACCACCATTTTCATGGTGGTTTTTAATTCGCAAATTGGACGACCTTTTCGGAAAAGGAAAGTACAAGGCTTCAGTAGATTTCGCTAATCAGGTTTTACTGATTGAGTCCGGTGCAGAAACGAGCGGACTTTTCAGAGAGTCAGTTATTTTTGTCAATGCAATCAAGCCAGCAAATATGGGATATACACATATCCCGACAGTAACAGAACGAGTCAAGCTGAAAGAACGGTTATTCAATACGTCAGTAGACTTTGCTAGAGTTGGTTATGCAGTTGTAGGCGTGACACCTTTTGAGTATGAAGGGCCACAAGAGGAGGTTTTATTCAATGATTAAAGAAGCGTTACTAAATACAGTTACAGAAACCGTACTAGCTAAAATTAACAAAGCAAGATTGAATGACAATCAGATTGTGACGATACAGAAGCAACGAGAGCAATATTTTGTTTTGATTGATTTCTTGGTACCAGACTCAATCAGAGAAATCAACAAGATTGAGTTGTTAGACGCTTCAAATGTCCCTCAGTCTGTCATTGATGTATACGTTCCGATTGAAACAACGACACGATTCAAATATAGACTGGAGGTGCTAACAGATGGCTAAAATCTGGAGATCAAGAGATATTATCGGCGCTGAGGATGCGCAACGATGGGAAAACAAAGCCGACGCAACCCATCGACACAAGGTTGCAGACATCGATGGTCTTGAAGCGATTATCGGCAACCAAACAACAAATAAAGCGAATCAAGCAGACCTTACTGCTCACATTCAAAACAAAAACAACCCACACAATGTCACTAAGCAGCAAGTCGGCTTAGGAAACGTTACGAATGTGGAACAGGCAAGTAAGCAGGAGTTCAACTCTCACGCAACTAATCGCAACAATCCGCACGGAGTAACGAAATCCCAAGTTGGTCTAAGTAACGTAGACAACGTAAGACAAGCAAGTTATGAGTCTGTAGAGGCTTTAAAGCGTGAGTTTCAGGAGCATGAAGATAGACTAAATGCTATCGAGTATATGTTCTTGCAGAATGACTTCACTGCTCCGATTCGTACGGAAGACGGTACAGAACATACCTTACTTGCGGACGAAAATGGTCATGTGATTGTCGCAGATTGGAAATATAGAATGGAGGTATAATATGGCAGTAATTAGTACACAGACACGAAAAGTAACTGACTTGCCACAAACATATCAGGTTAATAACTCGGACAACATCATGATTCATGATGGCCGTGGGTTGAAAAAAGTGTCTGTGCAGACTTTCAAAAACGGAGTGAGTCCAACTCCTGCAACAGCAACAGCTGGGTCAAACGGAGTTGTCAGACCGGATAACTCGACGATTACAGTCGATAGTTCGGGTGTCTTGCGAGTAAACAGGTCGGCGCTTGGAATTCCAAGTACACCGTCCGAAGTGATCGCGAATAAATTTGTAAACCAAAACGGAAACCAGCAAATGAAGTATTGGTACGGGTCGAAAGCCCAATATGAAGCAGTTAGAACCAAAGACCCTAACACAATCTATGATGTGTATGAGTAGGTGATGCTATGGCTATAAGAGAAGGAATCTATGTCGGAGGACATGAGATTATAGAACGATATGTCGGAAGTAAGTTAGTGTGGCAAAAATGGCGATTTTTAAAACGTTTTAGTAATTTAAAAAGCGCAATTATTTATTCATATTCATCTAATACGGTTGCTGTAGATGGAAATTTCATAAGTTTAGCAAGTAGTTTCGATAGTGAAAACAGAAAACTTAAACTTATTAATTATAGTAATTATGACACAGAGGTCTTCTATGCGAATCGAGTTTATGTATACACAAGATACTCAGGTGAAAGCAATTACATTGCAGATAAACAATTACATATCGAGTTCGACAGCAACCAAGAAGCTTCGGATTTCAAACAACGCTATCATTCTGGAACAATAGATATTTATATTAGATAGGAGAAAATTAACATGGAATTTGTATTAGTAAATAAATTTTTTAGAGTTGGCAAGACGGAAGTCTCTATTCAATGTGACAAGCCGTTTACTTTTTTCACTCGTGAATTAGACGGTGATCGATTGGGCGACACGGATGAAACACTCATTGAAGCAGTTAAAGATGTGCTACGAACTGAGTTAGACCCAACAAGCGCTATTGTTAAGAACCAAGAACAATTGGCTAAAACAACTGCAGCACTTGAACAAGCCAACCAGCTTATGGAAGGTATGCAGAAGGTCAGCTTGCATAATACTGACGATATCGAGGAAATCTTTGCACGCTTGGAAGTGCTTGAGAAACACAACGGTATTGATCATGAGCATGAGGACGAAGCAGAGGGACATGAGGAAGCACCTCACGTTGCAGAAACAGAAACAAACCCTGCTGAACCGGCTCCAGTAACCCCACCAGTTCAATCGGAACCACAACCGGCTACAGAAGTGGCTACAAACGGAGTCCCCAACGTGGTCGTATCTGAACCAGCTCCAGCGCAACCGCAACCAACTACTGAACAACCAGCAGCAGAAGCGCCTACACAACCTGCACCAGCAGTAGAACAACCAACAGAAAGCGAGACAGAACATGAAATTTCTACACCGACAAGCGAAGCGAGCACTAGTGAAAACAATGGAGGTAGCAACAATGAGTAAAATTACATTAGACCAAGCTAAAATCGATATGTACATCAACCTGCTGAAACGTAAAGCGATTGACTTTTCATTCGTCAACAAACGCTTCCGAGACCGTGTGCGCAAGGAATTGAAGCGACGTGGTTTGAGCCACTTGGCGAACTAGCGAGGTGTTTATGACAGAGATTGAGCACTTATTGATTCGGTTTCTCTTTTCTCTGATTCCTGTGGTTGTCTTGTACTTTTCCATGAAGGACAGGGCAACCAAACAGGAAAATCGCATTACAGCCATAGAAAAAGATATTGAGAACTTACGCGAATTTCGAATGTCGGCTAACAAAAGGCTGGATAACCATGACGAACAAAACAAGGCTATTCTGGTGCTGGCTGAACAGGTCAAATCGCTAGGTGAAGATGTGAGAGAACTGAAAACCTTGATACAAAGTAAACAGTAAAGAAAGAGGTGCAGAATGGTCTGTAATCTCAATATGACCAATCTCGCACAGATTGACGGCGGTCACCTGATTAAGCAAGGGGACTTGGCTTCTACCTTTGGTTTTGCCCTCTTAGACGAAGACTACCAAGTCATCTCCTCTCTGGAAGGGGAGCAGGCGCTGATCAGTCTGACCAAGGAGGGCTACCAGTGGAAGAAGCAGGTAGCTGTTACCAGTCAAGGTGTGAGTTTTCATCTGGACGCTATCTTGCCCATTGGGAGTTATCGCTTGGAAATCACGGCTGGAGGCTATGTTTTCCCCAGTGATAAATCTGTCCATATCCAGATAGTCGCCTCAGATAAGGAATTGGTCACAGAAGAAGTCCATGCTTTAAAAGAGCTGGATATTGCAAAAGAAGTCGAAAAACAGCTTGCAGGTAGAACTGTAGGCGAGAGCCCAGCAGGTCATGAATTGCCAGACCTGCTCTTTTATTACAATTTAGGAAAGGTGTAACACAAAATGGATACTACAAAATTAACAGCATTCGCGCAGGCAGTGGGGGAAGATAACAAAAAGGTAAACGAAGAGCTGAAAACGAAAGTCAGCACGTCTGACATGAACCAAGCAATTACCCGTGCTAAATCCGAGGTTAAGGCTGAAATCTTGGGTGAGGGAACGCCTGAAAATCTTGATACGTTGAAAGAAATCGCAGAAAAAATCACGAGCATGGGGCAAGACGAAAACGGCGCACTTCTTGGCAAAGTAACTGAAGTCAGCGGACGTGTAGACCAGATTGCCAATGTTGATTTGGTCGCAACCTATAACGCAGCGAAAGCGTGAGTGCTATGAGTAACCTTGAAAATCTAGCAACAGCTATTGGTAGGGATGTCAAGGCGATCAAAGAAGATTCAGAGTTAAAGGATAGGGAAGTCCAGGAAAGACTGGACTCTCTTGAGAGTAGACCGAGAGTCAATCCAGAAACCCTCGTTACAAAAGCGGAGCTGGAAGAGAAAGGCTACTTGACCTCCCACCAAGACTTGTCTACTTATGCCCAAAAATGGGAGTTGTACAATGATATCCCGATCAAGGCTAGGATTTCCGCCTTGGAAAATCGCCCGTCATTTGACAATCTGACCTCCAGCCAGAGAGAAAGCTTAAAAGGGGATAATGGGCATAGTTTAAATGCCAGCGTTCGTATTGAGGGCTCTTATAAGAATGGCTCTACTAGCCAATTGAATCTGTTTGCGGATGTATTCTACGATGGCGAAGCAGTCACGAGTGGCTATACTCTTGATTATTACTACCGTGGTTTTGGGAATAATAGCTGGGGTGTTTTGAGAAATCAAACGCCGGATGCAAATGGTAAATTTGGTCAGTGGAACGCTACTCAGCGCTCTGGTGGCTGGTTCGAAGTCCGCATTGAAGTGAATTATAGAGGATTGAGAGCCTCTGCTTTTACCCATTTGGATAATGTCAACGATGGTGAACGAGGCGCAACGGGGGCGCCTGGTCAGAACATTGTCAATCAGAACGGTTCGCAAGCGCTCAACTATTGGGCAGGAACACAAGCGCAGTACGATGCCCTTCCAACCAAAGACCCTAACACGATTTACGATATTTTTAAGTAGGTGAAGCTATGAGAGATAGAGTAAGAATCATGTTAGGCAATCAGGAGATTGTCAAGCGCTATATTGGCGATAGGTTGGTGTGGGAGGGTTTGAAAAGTGTTACCATAAAAGATGTGTCTCTCTCTTTTTATGAAGATTATCGTATTTGGGTATCTAATAGAGATATAAACACAACTCTTGGAGATAAGAAAATAACAAAAGTAAGAATAGGTGCTAGTGAATTCCCGTTAATCACGACAAATTCGCCGCATATCTCTGAAAGTTCATACATTTTTCATCTAAGTAGCGAAACAATCGAAAACTTCAAACGTGTAGGAGTCACAACGGGCTTTATTCACCGTGATATCACATTCTACTATGAATAA
This sequence comes from Streptococcus sp. 9903, assembly GCF_013276625.1. Taxonomy (NCBI): domain Bacteria; kingdom Bacillati; phylum Bacillota; class Bacilli; order Lactobacillales; family Streptococcaceae; genus Streptococcus; species Streptococcus sp. 9903. The sequence goes on from NZ_VMLI01000002.1 coordinate 39,751, forward strand.
GAAAGGAAACAACACATGACACAATTTAACGAACTCATCATTGCCTTTGCGACAGGCTTTTTGGCAGTAGCAATAGGCAGTATTGTAAAGGCAGTGAAAGACTACCTTTTGCGTAAAGGCGGAGAGAAAGCGGTGATTATCGCTGAAATCCTAGCCAAGAACGCAGTAAATGCCGTTGAGCAGGTAGCTGCTGAAACTGGCTACAAGGGAGATGAAAAACTGGCACAGGCTCGTGCTAAAATCCGTGCAGAGCTGACCAAATATAACATCAGTATGACCAACAAGGACTTGGATACTTTTGTTGAGTCAGCCGTGAAACAGATGAATGACGCTTGGAAGGAGTAGGTATGGATATCGATACAAGCAGACTACGTACAGGCTTGCCTCAAGTCGGAGTGCAACCTTACCGACAAGTACATGCCCACTCAACAGGTAACCGCAACTCAACAGCTCAGAATGAGGCAGACTACCACTATAGAAAGGACCCTGAACTTGGATTCTTTTCTCATGTCGTTGGTAACGGTCGTGTCATGCAAGTAGGCCCTGTAAATAACGGATCTTGGGACGTTGGAGGCGGTTGGAATGCGGAAAGCTATGCAGCAGTTGAATTGATTGAAAGCCATTCAACTAAAGAAGAGTTCATGGCTGACTACCGCCTCTATATCGAACTCTTACGCAATCTAGCTGATGAAGCAGGTTTACCTAAAACGCTTGATACAGACGACTTGGCAGGTATCAAAACGCATGAATACTGTACCAATAACCAACCTAACAACAACTCAGACCATGTTGACCCTTATCCATATCTAGCCAAATGGGGCATTAGCCGTCAACAGTTCAAGCAGGATATTGAAAACGGCTTGACGATTGAGGCAGGCTGGCAGAAGAATGATACAGGCTATTGGTACGTACACTCAGACGGCTCTTATCCAAAAGACAAGTTTGAGAAAATTAACGGCACTTGGTATTACTTCGACGGCTCAGGCTACATGCTTGCAGACCGATGGAAGAAGCACTCAGATGGCAACTGGTACTACTTTGACCAATCTGGCGAAATGGCCACAGGTTGGAAGAAAATCGCTGAGAAGTGGTACTACTTTGACGCAGAAGGTGCTATGAAGACAGGCTGGGTCAAGTACAAAGATACTTGGTATTATCTTGACGGTAAAGAAGGTGCTATGGTATCAAATGCCTTTATCCAGTCCGCAGACGGAACAGGCTGGTACTACCTCAAACCAGACGGAACGATGGCAGACAAGCCAGAGTTCAAAGTAGAGCCTGATGGCTTGATTACGACTAAATAATTTTAAAAAATAAATAGAAAGGAAACTTTCTAAAATGTTCTTTCACCGCAGGCCGCTTGGCTTGCGTTTTTCTATTTTGCAAAAACACGTATTTTGAACGATTAGAAACAGAAATTACAATCCTATTGTTCAAAAAAGTGCTTACTTGAAGAATAGGGACTATATATGCCCCAAAAATATAAAAATAAAATTTGGGGCATTAATGGGGCATAAGTTTAAAACTTATGTATTTTTACCTATAATTTTAAATTGGTTTTTAATCGTATACATCCTTATTTATCAAAACTTTTTTCTATTATATAGCTATGAAGTATATCCTTTATAAAAAGACGCTGTTAAATAATCAGCCTTTAAAAAGCCTATTGTATCAAGTTTTCTAGCTTGGTCAGTAGGCTTTTTAATTATGAAATCTAGTAATAAATAGAGTTAAAAAGTTGAATGCTCCGAAAATATTGTATATATAGTAGCTGAATCTAAAATAGTACGAAACAAAAGCTAAAACATTTATAGAAATTAATTTTACTTTCCCAATCGATTTGTTCTCATCTTATTTCAATTTGCTATACGTACGTATATAATGAAAAGAATTAAATAATAGACTTGTGCGATAACTATTTGAAGCAAGATTAGCTGGTTAGAAAATCCAACAAGATAGCGAAGGAATATAACATGAAATATACATAATTTATTTTATGTTACAAAAATTGTACTAAAAGACTTACGATTGTCTTGAATGCCTTAGGGAAACATGCTATACTACTTGTATGATTATTTTACAAGCTAATAAAATTGAACGTTCTTTTGCAGGAGAGGTTCTTTTTGATAATATCAACCTGCAGGTTGATGAACGAGATCGGATTGCTCTTGTTGGGAAAAATGGTGCAGGTAAGTCTACTCTTTTGAAGATTTTGGTTGGAGAAGAGGAGCCAACTAGCGGAGAAATCAATAAGAAAAAAGATATTTCTCTATCTTACCTAGCTCAAGATAGTCGCTTTGAGTCTGAAAATACCATTTATGATGAAATGCTTCATGTCTTTGATGGCTTACGTCGGACGGAGAAACAACTTCGTCAGATGGAGCTGGAGATGGGTGAAAAGTCTGGTGAGGACTTGAATAAGCTGATGTCAGATTACGACCGCTTATCTGAGAATTTTCGCCAAGCAGGTGGCTTTACCTATGAAGCTGATATACGAGCGATTTTAAATGGATTCAAGTTTGATGAATCTATGTGGCAGATGAAAATTGCTGAGCTTTCGGGTGGTCAAAATACTCGCTTGGCTCTAGCCAAAATGCTTCTTGAAAAGCCAAATCTCTTGGTCTTGGACGAGCCAACCAACCACTTGGATATTGAAACCATTGCCTGGCTAGAAAATTATTTGGTAAACTATAGCGGTGCCCTCATTATTGTTAGTCACGACCGTTATTTCTTAGATAAGGTTGCGACGATTACGCTGGATTTGACCAAGCACTCTTTGGATCGCTATGTGGGTAATTACTCTCGTTTTGTCGAGTTGAAGGAGCAAAAGCTAGCTACTGAGGCAAAAAACTATGAAAAGCAGCAGAAGGAAATCGCTGCTCTGGAAGACTTTGTCAATCGCAATCTAGTCCGAGCTTCAACGACCAAACGTGCCCAATCTCGTCGTAAACAACTGGAAAAAATGGAGCGTTTAGACAAGCCTGAAGCTGGCAAGAAAGCAGCCAACATGACCTTCCAGTCTGAAAAAACGTCTGGTAATGTTGTATTGACTGTTGAAAATGCGGCTATTGGCTATGATGGGGAAGTCCTGTCAGAGCCTATCAACTTAGACCTTCGTAAGATGAATGCTGTTGCTATTGTTGGACCAAACGGCATTGGCAAGTCAACCTTTATCAAATCTATCGTGGATCAGATTCCTTTTATCAAGGGTCAAAAGCGATTTGGCGCTAATGTTGAGGTTGGCTACTATGATCAGACGCAAAGCAAACTAACAGCAAGTAATACGGTACTGGATGAACTTTGGAATGATTTTAAATTGACACCAGAAGTTGAAATCCGCAACCGTCTAGGTGCCTTCCTTTTCTCAGGAGATGATGTTAAAAAATCCGTCGGCATGCTGTCTGGTGGTGAGAAAGCACGTTTGCTTTTGGCTAAATTGTCTATGGAAAACAACAACTTCTTGATTCTGGACGAGCCAACCAACCACTTGGATATTGATAGCAAGGAAGTGCTAGAAAATGCCTTGATTGACTTTGATGGAACTCTTCTATTCGTCAGCCACGACCGTTACTTTATCAATCGTGTGGCAACTCATGTTTTGGAATTGTCTGAGAATGGCTCGACTCTCTACCTTGGAGACTACGACTACTATGTTGATAAAAAGGCTGAAATGGAAATAAGTCTGACAGAGGGAGCTTTAACCAGCAATCAAGCAAATGAAGTAAGTCCAGTCAATGATTATCAGGCCCAGAAAGAAAGTCAAAAAGAAGCCCGCAAACTCATGCGACAAATCGAAAGTCTAGAAGCTGAAATCGAAGAGTTAGAAAGTCAAAGTCAAGCCATTTCTCAACAAATGTTGGAAACAAACGATGCAGACAAATTGATGGAATTACAGGCTGAGCTGGACAAAATCAGCCATCGTCAGGAAGAAGCTATGCTTGAATGGGAAGAATTATCAGAGCAGGTGTAAAGATGGAACATCTTGGAAAAGTATTTCGTGAATTTCGAACAAGTGGAAATTATTCTTTAAAGGAGGCGGCAGGCGAGTCCTGCTCTACCTCTCAGTTATCTCGCTTTGAGCTTGGGGAGTCTGACCTAGCAGTCTCACGTTTCTTTGAGATTTTGGATAATATTCATGTCACAATCGAAAATTTCATGGATAAGGCAAGGAATTTTCATAATCATGAACATGTTGCCATGATGGGACAAATTGTGCCTCTTTACTATTCAAATGATATTGCAGGTTTTCAAAAGCTTCAAAGAGAACAACTTGAAAAGGCTAAGAGTTCGACGACTCCCCTTTATTTTGAGCTGAACTGGATTTTGTTGCAAGGTCTGATTTGTCAAAGAGATTCGAGTTATGACATGAAGCAGGATGATTTGGATAAGGTAGCAGATTATCTTTTCAAAACGGAAGAATGGACCATGTATGAGTTGATTCTTTTCGGTAACCTCTATAGTTTCTACGATGTGGACTATGTCACTCGGATTGGTAGAGAAGTTATGGAGAGGGAGGAATTTTACCAAGAGATTGGTCGCCATAAGAGATTAGTGTTGATTTTGGCCCTCAATTGTTACCAGCATTGTTTAGAGCATCTTTCTTTTGATAATGCAAGCTATTTTGAGACTTATACAGAGAAGATTATTGGTAAAGGTATTAAGCTTTATGAGCGTAATGTTTTCCATTATTTAAAAGGTTTTGCCTTATACCAAAAAGGACAGTGTAAAGAAGGTTGTAGCCAAATGCAAGAGGCTATGCATATTTTTGACGTACTAGGTCTTCCAGAGCAAGTAGCCTACTACCAGGAACACTATGAAAAATTTGTCAAAGATTAATTTTCCCAAATAAGGGAAAAAATAAAAAGCTCCTTTCGGTTTTGATACAATAGTTTCAAAATTTGAGAGGAGTTTTTATATGAATCGCTATGCAGTACAGTTGATTAGCCGTGGAGCTATTAACAGGATAGGGAATATGCTCTATGATTATGGCAATAGTGTCTGGTTGGCGTCCATGGGAACTATCGGACAGACAGTTTTAGGAATGTATCAGATTTCTGAGCTCGTCACATCTATTCTCGTCAATCCCTTCGGCGGAGTTATTTCAGACCGTTTTTCTCGTCGTAAGATTTTAATGGTGACAGACCTTGTTTGTGGGATTCTTTGTTTAGCTATTTCGTTCATAAGGAATGACAGCTGGATGATTGGCGCTTTGATTGTTGCCAATATTGTTCAGGCTATTGCTTTTGCCTTTTCTCGTACAGCCAATAAAGCTATTATAACTGAAGTGGTGGAGAAAGATGAGATTGTGATCTATAACTCTCGCTTAGAACTAGTTTTGCAGGTTGTAGGTGTTAGTTCTCCTGTTCTTTCCTTCCTTGTTTTACAATTTGCAAGTCTCCATATGACGCTATTACTAGACTCGCTGACTTTTTTCATTGCTTTTGTTCTAGTGGCTTTCCTTCCAAAAGAGGAAGCAAAAGTTCAAGAGAAAAAGGCTTTTACTGGGAGAGATATTTTTGTAGATATCAAGGATGGGTTACACTATATCTGGCATCAGCAAGAAATTTTCTTCCTTTTGCTGGTAGCTTCCAGCGTTAATTTCTTTTTTGCCTCTTTTGAATTTCTCCTCCCCTTTTCGAATCAGCTTTACGGGTCAGAAGGAGCCTATGCAAGTATTTTAACTATGGGGGCTATTGGTTCCATCATTGGGGCTCTTCTAGCTAGTAAAATTAAAGCTAATGTTTATAATCTTTTGATTTTATTGGCTTTGACAGGTGTCGGAGTTTTTATGATGGGATTACCACTTCCAAATTTGCTTTCCTTTTCTGGAAATTTAGTTTGTGAATTGTTTATGACGATTTTTAATATTCACTTTTTTACTCAAGTACAAACCAAGGTGGAGAGCGAATTTCTTGGGAGAGTACTAAGTACAATTTTTACCTTAGCTATTCTATTTATGCCTATTGCAAAAGGATTTATGACAGTCCTGCCAAGTGTCCATCTCTCTTCTTTCCTGATAATTGGAAGTGGTGTTATCATCTTGTCTTGTATATCGTTTATTTATGTTCGAACTCATTTTGAAAAATCGATATAAGGCTGCTTGAGTTTTAAAAATAATTCCAATCTAAGTGTTTTTCCGCCCTTCTCGTTTGTGAGGAGGGCTTAGTTTATGGTAAAATGGTCTTATGAATAAAAGAATGAATGAGTTAGTCGCCTTGCTCAATCGCTATGCGACTGAGTACTATACCAGCGACAATCCCTCGGTTTCAGATAGTGAATATGACCGCCTTTACCGTGAGTTGGTTGAGTTAGAAACTGCCTATCCAGATCAAGTGTTAGCAGACAGTCCGACCCATCGTGTTGGTGGCAAAGTCTTAGATGGTTTTGAAAAATACAGTCATCAGTATCCTCTTTATAGTTTGCAGGATGCTTTTTCACGTGAGGAGCTTGAAGCTTTTGATGCGCGTGTTCGTAAGGAAGTGGCTCATCCAACCTATATTTGTGAGCTGAAAATCGATGGCTTATCTATCTCGCTGACTTATGAAAAGGGGATTTTGCTTGCTGGGGCAACGCGTGGAGATGGTTCTATTGGTGAAAATATCACAGAAAATCTCAAGCGTGTTAAGGACATTCCGTTGACCTTGCCAGAAGAACTAGATATCACAGTTCGTGGGGAATGTTATATGCCACGTGCTTCTTTTGACCAGGTCAATCAAGCTCGCCAGGAAAATGGAGAGCCTGAATTTGCCAATCCTCGTAATGCGGCAGCAGGCACCCTGCGACAGTTGGATACAGCAGTAGTAGCCAAGCGCAATCTTGCCACGTTTCTCTATCAAGAAGCCAGCCCTTCAACTCGTGATAGCCAAGAAAAGGTTTTGAAGCACCTAGAACAGCTCGGTTTTGTGGTCAATTCAAAGAGAATTTTGGCTGAAAACATAGATGAAATCTGGGATTTTATTCAAAAAGTAGGACAGGAACGGGACAATCTGCCTTATGATATCGATGGAGTAGTGATCAAGGTCAATGACCTAGCAGGTCAAGAAGAACTTGGTTTTACCGTTAAGGCTCCAAAGTGGGCAGTGGCCTACAAGTTTCCTGCTGAGGAAAAAGAAGCTCAACTCTTGTCAGTTGACTGGACAGTTGGTCGTACAGGTGTTGCCACCCCAACTGCTAATCTGACTCCCGTTCAGCTTGCTGGAACAACTGTTAGCCGTGCGACCCTGCACAATGTGGATTATATTGCTGAAAAAGATATCCGTAAATACGACACGGTTATCGTCTATAAGGCTGGTGACATCATCCCTGCTGTTTTACGAGTAGTAGAGTCCAAACGGATTGCTGAAGAGAAACTAGATATCCCTACAAACTGTCCAAGTTGTGACTCTGATTTGTTGCACTTTGAAGATGAAGTGGCCCTGCGTTGTATCAATCCGCGTTGCCCTGCTCAAATCATGGAAGGTTTGATTCACTTTGCCTCTCGAGATGCTATGAATATTACAGGCCTTGGTCCATCTATTGTTGAGAAGCTTTTTGCTGCCAATTTGGTTAAGGATGTGGCGGATATTTACCGTTTGCAAGAAGAGGATTTCCTCCTTTTAGAAGGGGTCAAGGAAAAGTCCGCTTCTAAACTGTATAAAGCTATTCAAGCATCTAAGGAAAACTCTGCTGAAAAACTCTTGTTTGGACTAGGAATTCGCCATGTCGGAAGCAAGGTCAGTCAGCTCTTACTCCAACATTTCCATTCAATTGAAAATCTGGCTCAGGCAGATCCAGAGGAAGTGGCTAGTATTGAAAGTCTGGGTGGTGTGATTGCCAAGAGCCTTCAGACTTATTTTGCGACAGAGGGCTCTGAAATTCTCCTTAAAGAATTGAAAGAAGCTGGGGTCAATCTGGACTATAAAGGACAGACAGTAGTTGCGGATGCAGCCTTGTCAGGTTTGACCGTTGTATTGACTGGGAAATTGGAACGTCTCAAGCGCTCAGAAGCTAAAAGCAAACTCGAAAGTCTGGGTGCAAAAGTAACAGGCAGTGTTTCTAAAAAGACAGACCTTGTTGTGGCAGGAGCAGATGCTGGAAGTAAACTGCAAAAAGCACAAGAACTTGGTATCGAAGTTCGAGATGAAGCTTGGCTAGAAAGTCTGTAATGATCGTTTAAAAACAGAGTTTAGATAATATAACTATGTTTGTTAGTCGTGACAAAATTAGTCAAGAATTTATTAGTGAAACAGAAACAAATTAAAAAAAGGAAAAAATAAAAATGTATACCTACCCTATGCGCATTCATTACCATCGCAAGAATGGTGAATATGACACTTGCTCTTTTGTAAAAAGCCATGACCACCGAATTGATTTGCTGACCTACAAAGAAGATTATTTTGGCGCCTTATTTAGTTTTGAACATCCCAGTGTTCATCCCCTAGAAAGCTTGAATTTTGTAGTTCACACAGGCCAAACTAGTAAGGAATATGCTATCCGTTTTAATCACTATCCCCTATTAACAGAGGTCTGGATTTTGGAAGGGGATGATCGGATTTATTATTCTGAAAATCCTGCTATTGCCAGTCCTTTCTATAAAAATCAAAATCCTTTTGCCTTTGACAAGGCTATCAACAGTGCTAGTTTTGACCATCATTGGGGTTACCAAGGGGAATTGGGTTGCCGTGTAGAGGACAATCAGGCTCATTTTTCCCTCTGGTCACCAACAGCGACAGCAGTGCAAGTCCTAGTCTATGAATCAGCTGCTAATGATGCACCTGTTTGGAAGATTTTTGATATGGAGAGAGGCAATCGTTACTCTTATAACCATAAGGACAATACTATTGGTGTCTGGAGTTTGGATGTTGAGGAAGATTTGACTGGTAAGGCTTATCAGTATCAAGTCCAATTCCCTCATCACGAAACACTGACACGTGATCCTTATACAATCGCGACCAGCCCTGATGGCAAACGTTCAGCTATTTTGAGTCATGCAGAAAAGCAAGTTGAAAACTTTGAGGTTAAGCATGGTTCTGATGCTGCTTGGCGTTTGGAAAATCCATGTAAGGCAGTTATTTGTGAAATGCATATTCGTGATTTGACCCAATCACAGACCTCAGGTGTGGATGAACATCTTCGAGGAACGTTCTTGGGTGCTGCTCAGACTGGAACGGTTAACCAGTACGGTCAGTCAACTGCTTTTGATCACATCAAGAAGTTGGGCTACAATTATGTTCAGTTGCAACCAATTGCAGACCGTCACAAAGAATACGATGAGGATGGAAATGTAACCTACAACTGGGGTTATGATCCACAAAACTATAACGCACCAGAAACTAGTTTTTCAACTAATCCAGAGGATCCAGCTCAGGTTATTCGCGACTTGAAGACCATGGTTCAAGCTTACCACGATGCGGGTATTGGTGTTATTATGGATGTGGTCTATAACCATACCTTCTCAGTTGTTGATGCACCTTTCCAAACAACTGTCCCTGACTATTATTATCGTATGAATCCAGATGGTACCTTCCAGAATGGAACTGGTGTTGGAAATGAAACAGCCAGTGAACACGAAATGTTCCGCAAGTATATGATTGATTCTCTTCTATACTGGGTGCAAGAATACAATATTGACGGCTTCCGCTTTGACTTGATGGGGATTCATGATGTCAAGACCATGCAGATGATTCGTCAGAGCTTGGATGAAATCGACCCTAACATTATCCTCTATGGAGAAGGTTGGGATATGGGAACAGGCCTTGCCCCTTATGATAAGGCTAAGAAAGACAATGCCTACGAGATGCCAAATATTGGTTTCTTTAATGACAATCAGCGCGATGCTGTCAAAGGTGGAGAAGTTTACGGTGCAATTAAATCAGGTTTTGTCAGTGGTGCTGCGACAGAGCCAATTCTAGCTAAAGCAATCCTAGGAAGTCGTGAATTAGGAACCTATACACATCCAAATCAGGTGCTTAACTATGTAGAAGCCCATGACAATTACAATCTTCACGATTTATTGGCAACTCTTCATCCAGACCAAAGTTCAGAACAAATCATGCGCAAGGTTGAGACAGCCACAGCTATGAACCTACTCATGCAAGGGATGGCCTTTATGGAAATCGGTCAAGAATTTGGTCGTACCAAACTCGTTGCGACTGGTGAGAATGGTGAGTTGACACATGATGATAGAGAGCGTGCGATGAATAGCTATAATGCTCCTGACAGTGTGAACCAAGTCAACTGGGATTTGATCAATGAGCGTCAAGACAGTATTGAGTTTATCCGTCAAGTCATCCGATTGAAGACAAAAACTGGTGCCTTTTCTTACTCTAGCTATGATGAAATTTACCATCATGTCTTTGTGCATTCTGCGATTGAACATAGCGGCTGCCTTATCTATGAAGTTCACGGCAAAGAACACCTCTTGGTGGTTGTGAATGCTAAATCAGAACCCTATCCATTTGAAAATGCAGGAAATTTAGAACTATTGGTGACCAATAGCCATTTAGCTGATAAAGACATGGTTGGTGGCGTTAGCGCTAGTGTCTTTAAAGTCTTATAAAATAGATTTATAATTTAAATTCATTTGCAGTACTGTATCTCTTAATAACAATAAAATCAGGAAATTGTTTTCCTGGTTTTATTTTTTGCTATAAAAAAATAATATTGGTAGCAAAAATACGAACTTTTTGGTATTATAGTAGAGAAAAGAAAGGCGTTTTCATATTTTTTTGAAAAACATTGATTTACAAGTGGACACATCAGTGAATTTGTTGAAGATTTTCAAAAGAATTTTTACTAAATATAGTAATTCACTTGAATCTTCTCTAAAAAGGTAGTATAATAAAAACATAGAAAACGCTTACAGAAAAGAGGAGGTATTATGGATAAAAGAGAAGCTTTGCGCACCTTTATGACAGGAGAAAATTTTCACCTTCAGCATTATCTAGGAGCACATAGGGAAGAACTAAATGGAGAATACGGTTATACATTTCGTGTGTGGGCTCCCAATGCTCAGGCTGTTCACTTGGTGGGGGATTTCACGAATTGGGTAGAAAATCAAATTCCGATGGAACGAAATGAATTTGGAGTCTGGGAAGTCTTTACCAGCCTTGCTCATGAAGGCCAAATTTACAAGTATCATATCACACGTGCAAATGGTCATCAGCTGATGAAGATTGATCCTTTGGCTGTACGGTATGAGGCACGTCCGGGTACTGGAGCTATTTTAACAGAGATTCCAGAAAAGAAATGGAAGGATGGGCTTTGGTTAGCTCGCAGAAAACGTTGGACTTTCTTTGAACGTCCTGTCAATATCTACGAAGTTCATGCTGGATCGTGGAAGAGAAATCCAGATGGAAGTCCTTATAGTTTTGCTCAATTGAAAGATGAACTCATTCCTTACCTAGTTGAGATGAACTATACTCATATTGAATTTATGCCCTTAATGTCCCACCCACTCGGTTTGAGTTGGGGCTATCAGCTTATGGGTTACTTTGCTCTAGAGCATGCCTATGGTCGCCCTGAAGAGTTTCAAGATTTTGTTGAGGAATGTCACTTAAACAATATTGGGGTTATTGTAGACTGGGTACCTGGTCATTTCACCATTAATGATGATGCCTTAGCTTATTATGACGGGACACCGACTTTTGAGTACCAAGACCATAATAAGGCTCATAACTATGGTTGGGGCGCTCTCAATTTTGACCTTGGAAAAAATGAAGTCCAGTCCTTCTTGATTTCTAGCATTAAGTTTTGGATTGACTTTTACCATTTAGATGGTATTCGCGTGGATGCCGTTAGCAATATGCTCTATCTTGACTACGATGATGCTCCATGGACGCCTAATAAAGATGGTGGCAATCTCAACTATGAAGGATATTATTTCCTTCAACGTTTGAATGATGTCATTAAACTAGCACATCCAGATGTGATGATGATCGCAGAAGAAAGTTCGTCAGCAACCAAGATTACGGGAATGAAAGAGCTTGGTGGTCTAGGATTTGACTACAAGTGGAATATGGGCTGGATGAATGATATCCTTCGATTCTACGAAGAAGACCCTATTTACCGTAAGTATGACTTTAATTTGGTAACTTTCAGCTTTATGTATGTTTTCAATGAAAACTATCTCTTACCATTCTCACATGACGAAGTGGTTCACGGTAAGAAGAGTATGATGCACAAGATGTGGGGAGATCGCTATAATCAATTCGCAGGCTTGCGTAATCTCTACACTTACCAAATTTGTCACCCTGGTAAGAAATTGCTCTTCATGGGTAGCGAATACGGTCAATTCCTAGAATGGAAATCCGAAGAACAGTTGGAATGGTCTAACCTAGAAGACCCGATGAATGCTAAGATGAAGTATTTCACTTCTCAGCTAAACCAGTTTTACAAAGATCATCGCTGTCTGTGGGAAATCGATACCAGCTATGATGGTATTGAAATCATTGATGCGGATAATCGAGACCAGAGTGTTCTTTCCTTCATCCGTAAGGGTAAGAAGGGCGACATGCTAGTCTGCGTCTTTAATATGGCACCTGTTGAACGAAAAGATTTTACAATTGGACTACCTGTTGCAGGGATTTACGAAGAAGTATGGAATACTGAGTTGGAAGAGTGGGGAGGCGTTTGGAAAGAACATAATCAAACTGTTCAAACGCAAGAAGGACTATGGAAAGATTATGAGCAGACCTTGACCTTTACCCTACCGGCTATGGGAGCTAGTGTCTGGAAAATCAAACGTCGCTTGAAACCTACTAAAACCGTCACAAGTAAAAACCAAAAAGGAGTAGAAAATGAAGAATGAAATGTTAGCTTTGATTCTTGCTGGTGGGCAAGGAACTCGTCTCGGTAAACTCACTCAAAGCATCGCAAAACCAGCTGTGCAATTTGGTGGGCGCTACCGTATCATTGACTTTGCCCTATCAAACTGTGCCAACTCAGGAATTCATAATGTTGGGGTCATTACACAGTATCAACCTCTTGCTCTCAACAATCATATTGGGAATGGTTCAAGCTGGGGACTAGATGGTATCAATTCTGGTGTTTCTATTCTCCAACCTTATTCTGCCAGTGAAGGAAATCGTTGGTTTGAGGGGACTAGTCACGCTATTTACCAAAATATCGACTATATCGACAGTGTCAATCCTGAATATGTCTTGATTTTGTCTGGGGATCACATCTACAAAATGGACTATGATGATATGCTCCAGTCTCATAAGGACAATAATGCTAGTTTGACAGTAGCAGTTTTAGACGTTCCTCTTAAAGAAGCGAGCCGTTTTGGTATCATGAACACAGATGCCAATAACCGCATTGTTGAATTTGAAGAAAAACCAGCTCAACCTAAATCTACAAAAGCTTCTATGGGAATCTACATTTTTGATTGGCAACGCCTTCGTAATATGTTAGTCGCTGCTGAAAAGAGCAATGTAGATATGTCAGACTTTGGTAAAAATGTCATTCCGAATTACCTTGAGTCAGGTGAAAGTGTTTATGCTTACGAATTTAGTGGTTATTGGAAAGATGTTGGTACGATTGAGTCACTTTGGGAAGCGAATATGGAGTACATTTCTCCAGAGAATGCCTTGGATAGTCGTAACCGTCAATGGAAGATTTACTCAAGAAACTTGATTGCACCACCAAACTTCCTCGGGGCAAATGCTGATGTGGAAGACTCATTAGTTGTAGACGGATGTTTCGTTGATGGAACTGTTAAACATTCTATCCTTTCAACAGGCGCGCAAGTTCGCGAAGGAGCGGAAGTTGTTGATTCAGTTATCATGAGTGGAGCTATCATTGGTCAAGGAGCTAAGATTAAACGTGCCATTATTGGTGAAGGTGCGATTATTTCTGACGGTGTCGAAATTGATGGAACAGATGAAGTACAAGTTGTAGGATATAATGAAGTAGTGGGGGTAGCAACAGATGAAGATTGATAAATATTCTGCCATTTTAGGAAATACAGTTGGTTTTCATGATATGTCGACATTGACGGACCACCGTCCAGTAGCAAGTTTGCCATTTGGTGGGAAATATCGTTTGATTGACTTCCCGCTTTCTAGTCTTGCTAATGCAGGTGTTCGTAGTGTCTTTGGTATTTTCCAGCAGGATAATATCAGCTCAGTCTTTGACCATATTCGTTCAGGACGCGAGTGGGGCTTATCAACCCTTCTTAGCCATTACTATCTAGGAATTTACAATACCCGTGTAGAAAGTAGCACAGTTGGAAAAGAGTACTACCAGCAGCTTCTCACTTATTTGAAACGTTCTGGGTCAAACCAAACAGTTTCACTCAACTGTGATGTTTTGATTAACATTGATTTGAACCAAGTTTTCCACCTACATAGTACAACAAAAGGGCCTATCACTGTAGTTTATAAAAAACTAGCTAAGAAAGATATTTCAGAAGTAAATGCAATCTTAGAAGTGGATGAAACAGACCATGTTCGTTCTCATAAACTCTTTGATAGCAAGTCAGCAGCTGAAACGTTCAATATGTCTACAGATATCTTTGTCGTTGATACACCTTGGTTGATTGAACGCTTGGAAGAAGAAGCTAAAAAAGAACATCCAGAGAAGTTGCGTTATGTTTTACGGGATTTGGCTGCAAAAGAGGGAGCTTTCGCCTACGAGTATACAGGCTACCTTGCAAATATTCATTCTGTAGAGTCTTATTACCAAGCTAATAAAGATATGCTTGAATCACAGAAATTCTATTCTCTCTTCTCACCAAATCAAAAGATTTATACAAAGGTCAAAAACGAAGAACCAACTTATTATGCTAATACATCTAAAGTAAGCACTTCTCAGTTTGCGTCTGGTAGTATCATTGAAGGTCAAGTGGCTAATTCTGTTCTATCACGTAATATTCATGTCCATAAGGATAGCTTGGTTAAAGATAGCCTACTCTTCCCTCGTGTTGTTATTGGAGAAGGTGCTCAGATCGAATATGCTATCTTGGACAAGGGTGTTGAAGTTGAGCCTGGTGTTGTGATTCGAGGAACTGCAGAACATCCAGTTGTCGTTAAGAAAGGTAGCAAAGTAACAGAGGATATTCATTCATGAAAATTTTATTTGTAGCAGCAGAGGGTGCACCCTTTTCAAAAACAGGTGGTCTGGGAGACGTCATTGGCGCTCTTCCTAAATCACTGGTAAAAGCGGGACATGAAGTTGCAGTGATTTTACCCTACTATGACATGGTAGAGTCTAAATTTGGAAATCAGATTGAAGATGTGCTTCATTTTGAGGTGAGTGTTGGTTGGCGCAGACAGTATTGTGGGATTAAGAAAACCGTCTTAAACGGTGTAACCTTCTACTTTATTGACAGCCAATATTATTTCTTCCGTGGTCATGTTTACGGTGATTTTGATGATGGGGAACGTTTCGCTTTCTTCCAACTGGCTGCCATTGAGGCTATGGAAAGGATTGACTTCATTCCTGACCTTCTCCATGTTCATGACTACCATACAGCCATGATACCGTTCTTGTTAAAGGAAAAATACCGTTGGATTCAAGCCTATCAAGGTATTAAAACTGTTTTAACCATTCATAATTTGGAATTCCAAGGACAATTTTCAGAAGGAATGTTATGGGATTTGTTTGGAGTTGGCTTTGAGCGTTATGCTGATGGCACCCTTCGCTGGAACAACTGTCTGAACTGGATGAAGGCTGGTATTCTTTATGCTGACCGTGTTTCAACCGTTTCACCTAGTTATGCTCATGAAATTATGACCAGTCAGTTCGGATGTAACTTGGATCAGATTCTTCGAATGGAATCTGGCAAGGTCTCTGGTATCGTGAATGGGATTGATACGGATATTTATAATCCGGAGACTGATGCTCATTTAGACTATCATTTCAATCAGGAAGATTTGTCTGGAAAAGCCAAAAATAAGGCAAAATTGCAAGAAAGAGTTGGCTTGCCAGTTAGAGCTGACGTTCCACTGGTGGGAATTGTTTCTCGTTTGACACGTCAAAAAGGTTTTGATGTGGTGGTCGAAAGTCTGCACCATATCTTGCAAAATGATGTTCAGATTGTTCTTTTGGGAACTGGCGATCCAGCCTTTGAAGGAGCTTTCTCATGGTTTGCTCAGATTTACCCAGACAAGCTATCAGCAAATATCACTTTTGATGTCAAACTTGCTCAAGAAATCTACGCCGCTTGTGATCTCTTCCTCATGCCAAGTCGTTTTGAACCGTGTGGCTTGTCTCAAATGATGGCGATGCGTTACGGAACCTTGCCATTGGTTCATGAAGTTGGTGGCTTGCGAGATACCGTTCGTGCTTTCAATCCAATCGAAGGAAGCGGTACTGGCTTTAGCTTCGACAATCTATCTCCTTACTGGTTAAATTGGACTTTCCAAACAGCATTGGACTTGTATAGAAACCATCCTGATGTTTGGAGAAACCTACAAAAACAAGCTATGGCGTGTGATTTCTCATGGGATACAGCCTGCAGGTCATACCTTGACTTGTACCATAGTTTAGTTAATTAATAGATAAAATCGTATGATGACTTCATACGATTTTTAGGCTGTTTAGAGAGGAGAACTGATGTCTCAAGTAAAAGGTTTGTGTGTTATGGATGTGGATGGAACCTTAATCCTAGAAGAAGTGATTGATTTATTGGGAAGAGAGGCAGCTTGTGAGGAGGAAATTGCGCAGCTTACAAGTCAGGCAATGCGAGGAGAGTTGGACTTTGAAAGCAGTTTACGAGACAGAGTGTCCTTCTTGGAAGGTCTTCCTGTTTCGGTTTTTGATAAAGTCTTCAACACTATTCATCTATCGCCAAATGCCCAGGAATTCATCTCCATTCTCCAAAAGAATGGTATCCTAGTTGGTCTGGTGTCCGGTGGCTTTACACCAATAGTTGAAAGATTGGCAAAATCTCTTGGAATTGCCTATTTCTCTGCCAACCAACTTGAAGTCAAAGGTGGCTTTCTAACAGGGAAATTAGTTGGACAAATTATTAGTCCCGAGGTTAAAAAAGAGACTATGGAACAATGGAGAGAGGAACTAAAACTTTCTAAAGAAAGAACGATTGCAATCGGTGATGGGGCCAATGATTTATTGATGTTGAAGTCAGCGGGACTAGGAATCGCCTTTTGTGCAAAAGAAGTACTCAAAAAAGAAATACCAAATCATGTTGACAAGAGGGATTTTTTAGAAGTTCTACCTTTGATTGACTGTTTAGAATGAGGGAAAATATGAAGATTGTAATTGCACCAGATTCGTTTAAGGAAAGCTTGTCTGCTCAACAGGTGGCTGAAGCTATTAAAAGAGGTTTCCAACAATCGATAGCAGATGTAGAATATCTCCTCTGCCCTGTTGGTGATGGGGGAGAAGGTACTGTAGATGCTATCCGACATTCTCTTGACCTAGAAGAAAAATGGATCCAAGTGACAGGCCCTTTTGGCCAAAAAGAAGCCATGCGCTATTTTCAAAAAGGGAAACTGGCACTATTTGAAGTTGCTGATTTGGTTGGCCTTGGAAAAATTCCGATAGAGAAACGAAATCCACTTCAAATCCAAACTCGTGGTATCGGAGAGTTGATTCGCCATCTCATTGCTCAAGGGATTAAAGAAATCTATATCGGCGTTGGTGGCACGGCCAGTAATGACGGAGGAATTGGGATCGCTGCTGGTTTAGGTTATCGATTTTATGATAAGGATGGAAATGTCTTGCCTGCATGCGGTCAATCCTTACTAAAATTAGCTTCTGTTTCAACAGAAAATCGCTATGAACTTCCTGAAGATGTGCAAATTCATATTTTAGCAGATGTTGTGAGTCCCTTATGTGGTCATCAAGGTGCGACCTACATTTTTGGCAAACAAAAAGGCCTACAACCTACTATGTTTGCAGTCGTAGATCAAGCGATCCAAGATTTTTATGAAAAAGTCTCACCTGCAACATTAGAAATTAAAGGAGCAGGAGCTGGTGGAGGCCTTGCTGCTGGTTTGTGTGCCTTTGCTCAGGCAAATATCGTGTCTGGAATTGATACCTGTTTAGATTTGATTGATTTTGATAAGAAAGTTGCATATGCTGACTTGGTTATCGTCGGCGAAGGTAGACTGGACAGTCAAAGCTTTGCTGGGAAAGCGCCGATAGGCGTAGCAAAAAGAACCCCTGTCGGAGTTCCTGTCATTGCTATTTGTGGTAGTCTTGCTGAAGATTTACCTTCCCTACCATTTGAAAATATTCAAGCTGCCTTTTCAATTTTGGAGAAAAGTGAATCTTTAGAAGAGAGTTTGAAAAATGCCAGTCTCTATCTGGAGCGCACGGCTGCCAATATTGGGCACTTATTAAATATGCACAAGATTTAGCCAAACCATTTCTTCCAGAAGGATGTTTTGACTGGTTCTTCCTTTTGAACTTCCCAAAGTTTTGCAAAAGCAAGTCGAAGGTCCTTTTCTTCTACTTGTACTGGTGTATCGGTATGGATAATCAGTCCAAAAGGAGAAGAAGTGTGCTCTTCAGATACTATGGTAGCTTGGCTATCAGTTTCTTTTGCTTCTTTTAAGTAGAAAACTTGTTTGTCAAATTCGATAGTTGGTGAAATCTTCACAAATAGTGGCTCTGCTTTTTCTTGAAGATTTTCTAAAATAGATAAAAAACCTTTTTCTAGCTGAGGGCTATTTGCTGTGTCAATATCTGCATATCCAAGAACTCTTTCCTCAAAGGTACCAAGATAGCGTCTTTGCTCATCCGGATTTAATTTTGGCCCACCATGAGCTTTTTCAAGTAATTGTTTTGATAAATCTGTCATGAAAACAGTATATCATAAAAGTTAGAATAAAACAGACAAAAGAAAGCGATTACTTTATAAAGTTAAGGAAAATTTGCACAAAGATAACGTTTTTTCTTGAAAAAGGTGGGTTTTTAAGGTATTATAGAGGTGTAAAAAATTTAACTCATAAGGAGAGTAAAAAATGTCAATTATTACTGATGTTTACGCTCGCGAAGTCCTAGACTCACGCGGTAACCCAACACTTGAAGTAGAAGTTTACACTGAATCAGGTGCTTTCGGACGTGGTATGGTTCCATCAGGAGCTTCTACTGGTGAACACGAAGCAGTTGAACTTCGCGACGGTGACAAATCTCGTTACGGTGGTCTTGGTACACAAAAAGCTGTTGACAACGTAAACAACATCATTGCTGAAGCTATCATTGGCTACGATGTACGTGATCAACAAGCTATCGACCGTGCTATGATCGCTCTTGACGGTACTCCTAACAAAGGTAAATTGGGTGCAAACGCAATCCTTGGTGTGTCTATCGCTGTAGCTCGTGCTGCTGCTGACTACCTTGAAATCCCACTTTACAGCTACCTAGGTGGATTCAACACTAAAGTTCTTCCAACTCCAATGATGAATATCATCAACGGTGGTTCTCACTCTGACGCTCCAATCGCTTTCCAAGAATTCATGATCGTACCTGCTGGTGCGCCATCATTTAAAGAAGCTCTTCGTTGGGGTGCTGAAATCTTCCATGCTCTTAAGAAAATCCTTAAATCTCGTGGTTTGGAAACAGCCGTAGGTGACGAAGGTGGATTCGCTCCTCGTTTTGAAGGAACTGAAGACGGAGTTGAAACTATCCTTGCTGCTATCGAAGCTGCTGGATATGTTCCTGGTAAAGACGTATTTATCGGATTTGACTGTGCTTCATCAGAATTCTACGATAAAGAACGTAAAGTTTACGACTACACTAAATTTGAAGGTGAAGGAGCAGCTGTACGTACTGCTGCAGAACAAATCGACTACCTTGAAGAATTGGTAAACAAATACCCAATCATCACTATCGAAGATGGTATGGATGAAAATGACTGGGACGGTTGGAAAGCTCTTACTGAACGTCTTGGTGGTAAAGTTCAATTGGTTGGTGACGACTTCTTCGTAACAAACACTTCTTACCTTGAAAAAGGTATTGCAGAAGGTGCTGCTAACTCAATCCTTATCAAAGTTAACCAAATCGGTACTCTTACTGAAACATTCGACGCTATCGAAATGGCGAAAGAAGCTGGTTACACTGCCGTTGTATCACACCGTTCAGGTGAAACTGAAGATTCAACAATCGCTGACATCGCAGTTGCAACTAACGCAGGACAAATCAAGACTGGTTCACTTTCACGTACAGACCGTATCGCTAAATACAACCAATTGCTTCGCATCGAAGACCAACTTGGTGAAGTAGCTGAATACCGTGGATTGAAATCATTCTACAACCTTAAGAAATAATCATTGATTTAACAACGTTTCTAGCCCCTCGGATTTTATCCGAAGGGCTATTTTTCTGTTCAGGGGGCAAAAAAGGGGCAAAACTTTTTAAAAAATCTTTTTCATCACTTTGTCCAGCACATTGATTGCTTCATCTTTCATGTTCTTCGTGACGTGGGTATAGATGGAAGTAGTAACATCAGAATCAGAATGTCCAACCCTATCCATGATTGTTTTTAGCGGAATTTTATTTTCAGCTAAAATGCTAATAGTGGTATGTCTGAAGATGTGAGGTGATAGATGTTTGGGAATTGGTTTTTTAAGGCGTTCATTTGCTCGCTGGAGAGACTTGCTTAGAATTGAACTATGGATTGGCTTACCAGTGTTTGTGACGAATATACGAGTGCTCTTGTACCAATTTGGGTCAGTATTTTCACTGAGCTGGTTCAGTTCAATCATTTTGTCTAGTATCTCAATTTCTCTTTTAGTTAAGTGGGTAGTTCGAAAGCTTGCAAAAGTCTTAGTACCGTCATCATCTGGAATGTATCGGTTGAATGTTGTGTGGATGTCTAATGTCTTGCTATCTTTGTGATATTTGTCTGGCGTAAGAGCAGCAAACAACTGATTACCATAGAATTTTAATTAGTAGCTGACTAGTCCTTGTGTTATCTTGCTATATCGTGCAGAAATATTTCTATGTACGAGGTTCTAATTCTTATATTTTTGACAATAATATAAGAAAATAGTATACTAAATAGACAGTCATTGATTGTAGTGATAACGGTTAGGAGAAAATAGTGTTAAAACGTATTTTAAATATAGCATTGGCTTATGTAGGCGTTGTTATTGGTGCTGGACTATCTTCAGGCCAAGATTTAATGCAATACTTTGTTAGTTTTGGTAAATGGGGTATCATTGGAACGATTGTTCTTGGAATCATAAGTGTTATTTTTGGTAAAATTATCATTACCTTAGGAAGCTATTTCCGTTCAAATGATCATTTTGAAGTTCTTTCCCAAATTGCCGGGCCTATTACTAATAAGATTCTTGATTTTGCTTTAATTGTTTCCTGCTTTGTAATTGGTTTTGTTATGATTGCAGGAGCTGGTTCAAATCTTAACCAACAATTTGGCTTGCCATTTTGGTTGGGAGGATTGATTTGTGCTATCTTGGTCATTATTGTCAGTTTTCTTAATTTTGAAAAGATTACCAGCGTTCTTGGGATATTTACTCCTTTGGTCTTTGTCATGATTATCATTATGGCAGTCCATACGTTCGTAGGGAAAAGTTTTGATTTTGAAGAGTTAGAAGCAATCACAGCTACACTTTCTTCTCCGATGCCCAATGTCTGGGTTTCTTTACTAAATTATTTCGCACTAACTGTTATGACTGGTGTATCCATGGCATTTGTCTTAGGAGGTTCTGTCATGAGAATTGGTGTTGCGGAAAAAAGTGGTCTCTTAGGTGGACTTGTAGTTAGTTTGATTATTACCGTAGCAACTGGTATTTTATACGCCAATATAAAACTTGTTTCAACTGTTGATATTCCTATGTTAACAATTGCGGAGCAGATTCATCCTTTATTTTCTTTGCTGTATGCTCTAATTATTTTTGGACTCATTTTTAATACAGCTTTCAGTTTATTTTATGCCTTGGCAAAACGTTTCTCTTCAAACAAACCTAAGCGCTTTTACCCTATTCTAATTGCTACGGTCGCTATAGGATATGGTTTATCTTTTATGGGATTTAAAGAATTAGTCTCCATTATGTATCCTCTTTTAGGTTATGTCGGTTGTCTAATGCTGGTCATTTTAGCAGTGGCATGGATAAAAGAAAGAGGAAACATCAAAGGGGAAAAATCTTTAAGACGAAAGATGATTCGATTGATAACCAAAAAATATGACGATGAACAAGAATATACTATTAGAGATAAAGCGACATTTCACCAACTCGGTGAAGATTCTATTATAGATACTAAAAGTATCAAAAGTGATATCAAGGATTTGGTAAAAGAACAGTTTGTTGATGATGATGCAAAACATGATGGAAGCATCTTATCTTAAATGATAATAAAGTTGGAGAAAAATCTTTAAAATCAGAAAAGTGCATGTTATCAGGTGTCAAAAACACTTGATAATATGCCTTTTATTGTAATACTAGATAATTTATATTCTCTTAAAAATTTCTTCAAACCATGTCAGTCTAATCTACAAATTCAAAACAGTGTCTTGAGCTGACCGCGTTAGTTTGATCTGTAACCTCAAAGTTCTGCTTTAAGCAAGCTGTGGCTAGATTTTTAGTTTGCTATTTGATTTTGATTGAGTATCATTTCATATTCTCTTAAAAATTGAGTTTTTTCATCCTTAGCTGAACTGACTTTTGAAGTATTTTTATTTTCATAAATAGACACTAAACATTAACTCGTCTATCTGCTAGTAGCTAGTCAGACAAAGACTGACTTATATATGGGGAAAATATTCTTTCAAGTGAGTTTTATCTTTATCCGGAACTAGAAAATAGCAATAATATCTACAAACTATATTCCATCGTGTGGAGGAGAGAGACTAATTTGGATGATTAAGAACAACCTACTAGTAAAAAATAGATCATTTTTTAATATGAGATAAAAACCGATATTAAAAGCAATTTATTTCTATTTTTTAACATTTCATTGTATAATAGCAATATACGCAAATATCATGTGTCATCAGGTTAATACTCTTAGAAAATCTTTTTAAACCACGTCAGGCTAATATACAGACTCAAAACAGTGTCGTGAGTAGTCTACAGCTAGTTCCCTAGTTTACGCCTTGATTTTCATCGAGAATAACCTTTCTATTTCAATTTTAAGGAGAAAATACAGAGTGAAAAAAATAATGCTAATTATCAATCCAACTTCTGGAGGAGAAAAAGCTTTAGATTACAAAGAGAAGCTGGAGAATAAAGCAAGAGAGTATTTTGATGATGTGGAAACTAAAATTACTCAAAAAGCCAAAGATGCTACAAATTTCGCAGAAGAAGCTGCTAGAGAAAGATATGAATCAATTCTAGTTTTTGGTGGAGATGGTACAGTCAATGAAGTTATTTCAGGGATTGCTGAAAGGGACTATATTCCTAAACTGGGAATTATACCAGGTGGTACTGGTAACCTGATTACAAAACTTTTAGAAATCAATCAAGATATTGACGGAGCTATTGAAGAACTAGATTTCAATTTAACTGATAAGATTGATATCGGAAAAGCAAATGGTCACTATTTTGGATATATCTTTAGTATCGGGTCTCTCCCTGAAGCCATTCATAATGTTGAAATTGAAGATAAAACGAAATTTGGTATCTTGGCTTATGCAGTTAATACCATGAAGTCTGTCATGACAGATCAAGTCTTTAACATTAAAGTTGAAACCGAAAATGGAAATTACCTTGGGGAAGCAAGTCATGTTTTAGTACTTCTAACAAATTATTTTGCAGATAAAAAAATCTTTGAAGAAAACAAGGATGGATATGCAAATATTCTAATTTTGAAAGATGCTTCTATATTCTCTAAATTATCTTTGATTCCGGATTTGTTAAAAGGAGATCTTGTAGAGAATGAAAATATTGAATATATAAAGGCACGTACTATTAAAATTTCTTCTGATATCGAATTAGAGTCGGATGTTGATGGCGATAAATCAGATAATCTACCAGTCGACATCAAGGTACTAGGACAACACATTGAAGTGTATTCCGTACCTAAGAAACAATCATAAAACTCAAAGCCTTGTTACCGAGGCTTTTTTCATTATGTGATTTTCAGTAGGCAGATTTATTCTATCTATAATACAAGTAAAATTAAGTATTTAAGATCTAGCAGATTTAGCAGATGATGAATAAAAGAAAGGATGGCCTAAATATTTTAACAGATTTACGAGACTAATCATGGTATAATATAGGGTAATGAAAAATTCCAACGAGGCAGAGATGAAATTACTTTATACTGATATTCGGACTTCTTTGACCGAGGTTCTAACTAGAGAAGCAGAAGAGCTAGTTGCTGCTGGCAAGCGAGTCTTCTATATCGCTCCTAACTCTCTTTCTTTTGAAAAGGAACGCGCCGTGCTGGAATGCTTGTCCCAGCAGGCTTCTTTTGCGATTACCGTCACGCGCTTTACTCAAATGGCTCGTTACCTGATTTTGAATGATTTGCCTGCCAAGATCAGTCTTGATGATATTGGTCTTGGGATGGCCTTTTACAAATGCCTTGCCGAACTTGATCCTAAGGATTTACGTGTTTATGGCGCTATCAAGCAAGATCCTCAATTTATCCAGCAGTTGATTGAGTTTTACCACGAGATGACCAAGGCTCAGATGAACTTTTTAGACTTGGAGAGTTTGACGGATGAGGACAAGCGATCTGATTTACTCTTGATTTTTGAGAAGGTAACGGCCTATCTCAATCAAGGCCAGTTGGCTCAAGGAAGTCAGTTGTCTCAATTGATTGATGCTATTGAGAATAACAAAGTTAGTAGTGATTTTACTCAAATCGCCTTAGTCATTGATGGATTTACCCGTTTTTCTGCCGAAGAAGAACGAATTGTGGACTTACTTCATGGCAAGGGAGTTGAGATTATTATTGGGGCTTATGCTAGTAAGAAAGCTTATACCAGTCCATTCGCTGAAGGCAATCTCTATCAAGCCAGTGTGGAGTTTCTCCATCATCTAGCCTCTAAATACCAAATTCCTGCTCAAGACCGTTCTCAGACTCATGAGAAGATGGATAGTTTTGATAAGGCCTCTCGTTTGCTGGAGTCTTCTTATAACTTTTCAGAACTCGCTTTGGATGTCGATGAGAAAGACCGTGAAAACTTACAAATCTGGTCTTGCTTGACACAAAAGGAGGAGTTGGAGTTAGTAGCCCGTAGCATTCGTCAGAAATTACATGAGAACTCAGACCTGAGCTACAAGCATTTTCGTATTCTCTTGGGGGATGTAGCTTCTTATCAATTATCTCTAAAAACGATTTTTGACCAGTATCAGATTCCTTTTTATATTGGTAGAAGCGAAGCTATGGCTCACCATCCCTTGACACAGTTTGTCGAGTCTATCTTGGCTTTAAAACGCTATCGTTTCCGTCAGGAGGATTTGATTAACCTTCTCAGAACAGGTTTGTATACCGACCTTAGTCAGGCTGATATTGATGCTTTTGAGCAATATATCCGTTATCTTGGTATCAATGGCTTGCCAGCCTTTCAGCAAATCTTTACCAAATCCCACCATGGAAAATTTAATCTGGAACGTTTAAATGCTCTTCGTTTGCGTATTTTAACCCCTCTTGAGACTCTTTTTGCTAGCCGAAAACAAAAGGCTGAAAATCTCTTGTACAAGTGGAATAGCTTTCTAAAAGAAGGAGCTGTGACCAAGCAGTTGCAAGATTTGACAGCCACTATGGAAGCTCTTGAACAGGAAAGACAAGCCGAGGTTTGGAAGGCATTCTGTCATGTTTTAGAACAATTTGCGACTGTTTTTGCTGGTTCACAGGTTAGTCTGGAGGACTTCCTAGCCTTGCTCCATTCTGGAATGAGCCTATCTCAGTACCGCACCATTCCAGCAACAGTGGACACCGTTCTGGTGCAGAGTTATGATTTGATTGCTCCTCTGACAGCTGACTTTGTTTATGCCATTGGGCTGACTCAGAATCATTTACCAAAAATTGCGCAAAACACCAGTCTATTGACAGATGAAGAAAGACAAAGCTTAAACCAAGCAACCGAAGAAGGCGTTCAATTGCTGATTGCCAGCAGTGAAAACCTCAAGAAAAATCGCTATACTATGCTTTCCTTGGTCAATTCTGCTCGTAAGCAGTTGGTCTTATCGGCTCCAAGCCTTTTTAATGAAAGTGAAAGTAAGGAATCTGCCTATCTTCAAGAGTTGGTCCATTTTGGATTTAGTCGAAAAGAGAAGAGGATGAATCACAAAGGGCTGTCTAAGGAGGATATGGGGTCCTATCACAGTCTTTTGTCCAGTCTGGTTGCCTATCACCAGCAGGGCGAGACGAGCGATACTGATCAAGATTTGACTTTTGTTAAGGTTCTGGCGCGTGTCATGGGTAAAAAACTAGACCAGCAAGGTCTGGAAAATCCAGCTCTCCCAACCAGTCCAAACAGTAAGCAGTTGGCTAAGGACACCTTGCAGGCGCTCTATCCTGATGAACAGGAATTTTACCTGTCTACATCTGGTTTGACGGAGTTTTACCGGAACCAATACAGTTATTTCCTCCGCTACGTGTTAGGCTTGCAGGAGGAATTGCGCCTGCGTCCAGATGCTCGTAGTCATGGAAATTTCTTGCACCGTATTTTTGAACGTACCTTGCAGTTACCTAACGAAGATTCCTTTGACCAACGTCTAGAACAAGCTATTCAAGAAACCAGTCAGGAACGCGAATTTGAGGCTATTTATCAAGAAAGTTTAGAAGCCCAGTTCACCAAGGAAGTTCTGCTTGATGTCGCACGGACGACTGGACATATTCTCCGACACAATCCAGCCATCGAAACCATCAAAGAGGAAGCGAATTTCGGTGGAAAAGAGCAGGCCTTTATTCAATTGGACAGTGGTCGCAGTGTCTTTGTACGAGGCAAGGTGGACCGGATTGACCGTTTGAAAGCTGATGGGGCGATAGGAGTAGTAGACTACAAATCCAGTCTAACTCAGTTCCAGTTTCCTCATTTCTTTAATGGGCTCAATTCCCAGTTACCAACCTATCTAGCTGCCTTAAAAAGAGAAGGGGAGCAGAACTTTTTTGGTGCCATGTACTTGGAAATGGCTGAGCCTGTCCAATCTTTGATGGCCGTTAAAAGTTTGGCAGGTGCAGTAGTAGAAGCCAGCAAGTCTATGAAATACCAAGGACTCTTTTTAGAAAAAGAAAGCAGTCATTTGGGCGAATTTTACAATAAAAACAAGGCTAATCAGCTGACGGATGAGGAATTCCAGCTCCTACTGGACTACAATGTCCATCTTTACAAGAAAGCAGCAGAGAAGATTTTAGAAGGCCAGTTCGCCATTAATCCTTATACCGAAAATGGCAGAAGTATCGCCCCATACGTCCAGCAACATCAGGCTATTACTGGATTTGAAGCCAATTACCACTTAGGTCAAGCCCGGTTCCTAGAAAAGTTAGACTTGGCTGACGGCAAGCGTCTGGTTGGAGAAAAACTCAAGCAAGCTTGGTTTGAAAAAATAAGAGAGGAGTTGAATCGATGAAGCCTATTCCCTTTTTAACTGAGAAGGAAATTCAAAAACTGCAAGAAGTAGAAGCGCATTCGAGCAAGGAACAAAAGAAAACTGCCGAGCAAATTGAAGCCATCTATACTTCTGGTCAGAATATTCTTGTCTCAGCGTCGGCTGGTTCTGGTAAAACCTTTGTCATGACAGAGCGCATTCTAGATCAATTAGCGCGTGGTGTGGAAATTTCTCAACTATTTATCTCAACCTTTACCGTCAAGGCTGCGACCGAACTCAAAGAACGTTTAGAGAAAAAAATCAGCCAACAAATCCAAGAAAGCAGCGATGTTGACCTCAAACAACACTTGGGTCGCCAGTTAGCAGACATACCCAACGCAGCCATCGGTACCATGGACTCTTTCACACAAAAATTTCTTGGCAAACATGGCTATCTAATTGATATTGCGCCTAATTTCCGGATTTTACAAAACCAGAGCGAGCAACTCCTTCTAAAAAATGAAGTCTTCCATGAGGTCTTTGAAGCCCATTACCAAGGTAAGCAGAAAAAGAAGTTTAGCCATTTGCTGAAAAATTTTGCAGGGCGCGGCAAGGATGAACGTGGTCTGCGCCAGCAGGTCTATAAAATCTATGACTTCCTCCAATCCACCAGCAACCCTCAAAAATGGCTGAGTGAATCTTTCCTCAAAGGCTTTGAAAACGCTGATTTTAGCAGTGAAAAAGAAAGACTGACTGAGCAAATCCAGCAAGCCCTTTGGGATTTGGAAAGCTTTTTCCGTTATCATCTGGATAATGATGCCAAGGAGTTTCCTAAGGCTCCCTATTTAGAAAATGTCCAGTTGATTCTGGATGAAATTGGCTCCCTAAATCAGGAATCCGATAGTCCGGCTTACCAAGCAGTGCTTGCGCGTGTTGTCGCGATTTCGAAAGAGAAAAACGGTCGAGCTCTGACCAATGCCAGTCGTAAGGCTGATTTGAAGCCCCTGGCTGATGCCTACAACGAAGAGAGAAAGTCCCAGTTTGCTAAACTAGGACAACTGTCAGACCAGATAACCATTCTCGACTATCAAGAACGTTATCATGAAGACACATGGGAACTAGCTAAGACTTTCCAAGCCTTTATGAGTGATTTTGTGGAGGCTTATCGTCAGCGTAAACGTCAGGAAAATACCTTTGAATTCGCTGATATTAGCCATTACACCATTGAGATTTTAGAGAATTTCCCGCAAGTTCGTGAGGCTTATCAGGATCGCTTCCATGAAGTCATGGTCGATGAGTATCAGGATACCAACCATATTCAAGAACGGATGCTGGAATTACTTTCTAATGGACACAATCGCTTTATGGTGGGAGATATCAAGCAGTCCATCTACCGTTTCCGTCAGGCAGACCCGCAGATTTTCAATGAAAAGTTCCAACGCTATGCGCAAAATCCACACGAAGGCAAGCTGATTTTGCTTAAAGAAAATTTCCGTAGTAGTTCAGAAGTGCTGTCAGCAACCAATGATGTTTTTGCACGCCTTATGGATCAAGAGGTCGGCGAAATCAACTATGATAACATGCACCAGCTTGTTTTTGCCAATACCAAACTGACTCCTAATACAGACAATAAGGCAGAATTTCTCCTCTACGACAAGGACGATACAGGTGAGGAAGAAGAGAGCCAAGCAGAAACGAAATTAACAGGGGAAATGCGCTTAGTCATCAAGGAGATTCTGAAACTTCATCAAGAACAAGGTGTTGCCTTTAAAGAAATCGCCCTTCTGACCTCCAGCCGCAGTCGTAATGACCAGATTCTTCTCGCTCTGTCTGAATACGGAATTCCTGTCAAAACTGACGGAGAGCAAAACAATTATCTCCAATCCCTAGAAGTGCAAGTCATGCTAGATACCCTTCGTGTCATTCACAATACCCTGCAAGACTATGCCTTGGTTGCCCTTATGAAGTCTCCTATGTTTGGCTTTGATGAGGACGAGTTAGCACGTTTGTCCCTTCAGAAAGCAGAGGATAAAGTCCAAGAAAATCTCTATGAGAAACTAGTAAATGCTCAAAAAATGGCAAGTAGTCAAAAAGGCTTGATTCACACAGCTCTAGCTGAAAAACTAGAGCAATTCATGGATATACTAGCTTCTTGGCGCTTGTATGCCAAAACCCACTCCCTCTATGACTTGATTTGGAAGATTTACAATGACCGTTTTTATTATGATTACATTGGGGCTTTGCCAAATGGTCCTGCTAGACAGGCCAATCTCTATGCCCTAGCACTGCGAGCTGACCAGTTTGAAAAGAGCAATTTCAAAGGTTTGTCCCGCTTTATCCGTATGATTGACCAAGTTTTAGAAGCCCAGCACGATCTTGCAAGCGTGGTCATCGCACCGCCAAAAGATGCAGTAGAGCTCATGACCATCCACAAGAGTAAAGGGCTGGAGTTTCCTTACGTCTTTATCCTCAATATGGATCAAGATTTCAATAAGCAAGACTCTATATCAGAAGTCATTCTCAGCCGTAAAAATGGACTAGGTGTCAAATACATTGCCAAAATGGAGACAGGAGCAGTGGAAGATCACTATCCTAAAACTATCAAACTCTCCATTCCTAGCCTAACTTATATACAGAATGAAGAAGAATTACAGCTAGCTAGCTATTCAGAACAGATGCGTCTGCTGTATGTTGCCATGACGAGGGCTGAGAAAAAGCTCTATCTTGTCGGCAAGGGTTCTCGCGAAAAGCTGGAAGCCAAGGAATACCCAGCAGCTAAAAATGGAAAACTAAACAGCAACACTAGACTTCAAGGCAAGAATTTCCAAGATTGGATGTGGGCTATCAGTAAAGTGTTTGCCAAAGACAATCTCAACTTTAGTTATCGTTTTGTTGGCGAAGATCAGTTGACCAGAGAAGCCATCGGAGAGTTGGAAACCAAGAGCCCTCTACAAGATAGCTCCCAAGCAGACAATCGTCAGTCAGATACCATTAAAGAAGCCCTTGAAATGCTAAAAGAGGTGGAAGTTTATAATACTCTTCACCGGGCAGCCATTGAACTGCCTAGTGTTCAAACCCCAAGTCAAATCAAGAAATTCTACGAACCAGTTATGGATATGGAAGGTGTCGAGATTGCAGGTCAAGGACAGTCAGTAGACAAGAAAATTAGCTTTGATTTACCAGATTTTTCAACCAAAGAAAAGGTAACAGGAGCTGAGATTGGTAGTGCCACCCACGAACTCATGCAGAGAATGGACCTCAGTCAGCTACCAACGCTTGCTAGCCTGACAGAAACTCTCCAACAAGTTCAAACCAGCCCAGCTGTCAGAGACAAGATTAATCTTGCTAAAATTCTTGCATTCTTTGACACAGCACTCGGTCAGGAAATTCTCGCTAATACCAACCATCTCTATCGTGAGCAACCTTTCTCCATGCTCAAACGAGACCAAAAGAGTCAGGAAGACTTCGTTGTCCGTGGTATCCTTGATGGCTATCTGCTTTACGAAAACAAAATTGTTCTGTTCGACTATAAGACAGACCGCTATGATGAACCAAGTCAACTCATAGACCGTTATCGTGGTCAGTTAGCCCTATACGGAGAGGCTTTATCTCGAGCCTATTCGATTAAAAATATTGAGAAATACTTGATTTTACTAGGTAAAGATGAGGTTCAAGTTGTAAAAGTATAATTTAGAAAGGAGACCTCATGACACTTCCAGTTAGAAAATCCCTGCATGATGCGGTTTTACAGGCTTCAAAAGCGGATACTTGGGAACAAGCTACCAAGGAATGGAATGAAGTTTCCTTGATTTTTAACGGTATCGGCCGTAGCAATTGTGTCTGTGGAAATGCCATCAAATACGCTTATGAACTCTTTAACGGTGTCACAGGCCAACGCCTCTTTCCGATAGGTAGCGACTGTGTTCGTCATTTTCATCGATTGACCCTTGACCAGCAACTGGAAGAGGAAGAAAAACTACTCAGAAAGGTTGAAAATCTGACCAGAAAAATCCAGAAAAGGGAAAAAATCAAGGTCAATAAAAGTGACTTTGACGAGCGACTTCTAAAATGGCTCTGGGAAAAAGGTGTTTTTAAACCCAATCGTGGAAATCAGTTCTCACCTGAGAAAGACTACCATCTCTTCCTAGAAGTCTTTCAAGGAGGAAGTTGGACCAAGGCAGAGCCCAAGAAGAAGGCTCGTATGGAAGAAGTTCTTGAAAAGTGTATCAAACCCTTTTTACTTGGAAAACCAGATGACCAACTCTACCTTGTCAAGCTAGGTAAGGAGAAAATTGACTACGAACAAGAACTCCGTATTCAGGCAGAGAAAGAGCGCAAGAAGAGGGATAAAATCGCCAAGCAATATGCAGACAATCTGGTTCTAGCTATGGGCCCAGCAGAGCGTGCTTATCAAGATTACTTTGGCTTTACAGAGACCCTGACTCAAGAAGAACGCAAGTGGGAGAAAATTCTTTTTGGTAAAAATCGGACAGAACGGGCTATCAAGGCCAAACAATACCAAAAAGAGCTGGAAAAAGATCAACGAATTGCCAGTCAAGATCCAATTGAAAGAAAACAGAAGCAGACCTGGCTCCTCAATTCTTACTTTCGTGAACTTCCTGAAGAAAAAGCTCGATTTGCTCGCCTCTTATTAGAATATCGAAAAAGTGGAGAAGTTCCCTTTTCAACTGAATATCTGTCAGATCATCTGCTCGACTTTTTCTATAAAATGAAAGCCTTTGAGTTTGAAATCTCACCAGAACAAGTCCGCGATTTTCTAAAAGAAAGCCTACAGGTAGATCATCTCTCCTCAGCACAGGAAAGCTGGATAGAAGGAATTCTCCTCAATTGCCTCAAACCATTTTTAGAACGATTAGTGATATGAGTAACACCTACTGTGGAAATTTCATGGTAGGTGTAATTTTACCCAAAAAAATAATAGGAAGTTGCAAAACTACTGCTTGGTATTTTATACTCTTCGAAAATATCTTCAAACTGCGTCAACGTCGCCTTGCCGTACTCAAGTATAGCCTGCGGCTAGTTTGCTCTTTGATTTTCATTGAGTATTATATATAAAACAAAGTATGAAAACGCTACTAAATTTTAAGACTTTTCGGTAAATAAAGAGTATAATTAAGGTATACTGCCTTTTTTATAGATAATACACTAATATAATAAAGGTCTTTGTAACATCTATAAATTGTATTTCAAGGAGGAATAATGGAAAAGTATTTTAGTGAAAAACAGCAGCGTTTTTCATTTAGAAAATTATCAGTAGGACTTGTATCTGCGACGATTTCAAGTTTATTTTTTATGTCTGTATTAGCTAGTTCATCTGTGGATGCTCAAGAGACTAAAGGTGTTCACTATAAATATGTAACAGATTCAGAGCTATCATCAGATGAAAAGAATCAGCTTGTCTATGATATTCCAACATACATGGAGAATGATGATGAGACTTATTATCTTGTTTATAAGTTAAATTCTCAAAATCAACTGGCGGAATTGCCAAATACTGGAAGCAAGAATGAGATGCAAACCTTGGTTGCTGGTGCTAGCTTAGCTGCTCTGGGAATTTTAATTTTTGCCGTTTCCAAGAAAAAAGTTAAGAATAAAACAGTATTACATTTAGTATTGGTTGCAGGAATAGGAAATGGTGTCTTAGTTTCAGCCCATGCTTTAGAAAATCATCTTTTGCTAAATTACAATACGGACTATGAATTGACCTCTGGAGAAAAATTACCTCTTCCTAAAGAGATTTCAGGTTACACTTATATTGGATATATCAAAGAGGGAAACATAACTTCTGAATCTAAAGTAAGCAATCAAGAGAAATCAGTATCTAGTCCAACAACTCAACAAAAGGTAGATTATAATGTTACACCGAATTTTGTAGAGAATTCATCAAAGGTACAAGCTATTCAGGAAGAAAAAACAGCTTCTTCAACTAAGCCGACAGAAGTTCAAGTAGTTGAAAAACCTTTCTCTACTGAATTAATCAATCCAAGAAAAGAAGAGAAACAATCTTCAGATTCTCAAGAACAATTAGCCGAACATAAGAATCTAGAAACGAAGAAAGACGAGAAGGTTTCTCCAAAAGAAAAGACTGGGGTAAATACATTAAATCCGCAGGATGAAGTTCTATCAGGCCAGTTGAATAAACCTGAACTCTTATATCGTGAGGAAACTATAGAGACAAAAATAGATTTTCAAGAAGAAGTTCAGGAGAATCCTGATTTAGCTGAAGGAACTGTAAGAGTAAAACAAGAAGGTACATTAGGTAAAAAAGTTGAAGTCATCAGAATATTCTCTGTAAACAAGGAAGAAGTTTCGCGAGAAATTGTTTCAACTTCAACGACTGCGCCTGTTTCAAGAATAGTCGAAAAAGGTACTAAAAAAACTCAAGTTATAACGGAACAACCTGAGACTGGTGTAGAACATAAGGACGTACAGTCTGGAGCTATTGTTGAACCCGCAATTCAGCCTGAACTACCAGCAGCTGTAGTAACCGACAAAGGTGAACCTGCAATCCAACCAGCGTTGCCCGAAGAAGTTGTTACAGACAAGGGTGAACCAGAAGTCCAACCAGAATTGCCAGAAGCAGTTGTAAGCGCCAAAGGTGACTCAGCAGTTCAACCAGAGTTACCCGAAGCTGTTGTGGCTGAAAAAGGAGAACCGGAAGTCCAACCAGAATTGCCAGAAGCTGTAGTAAGTGATAAAGGCGTACCAGAAGTCCAACCAGAGTTGCCAGATACTGTGGTAAGTGATAAAGGAGAACCTGAACGGGTGGCACCGCTTCCAGAATATAAAGAACCACAAGCCGGAGCTATTGTTGAACCAGAGCAGGTAGCACCACTACCAGAATACACAGGTCCACAGTCTGGAGCGATAGTCGAGCCAGAGAAAGTAGAAGCACCGAAAGAATATACTGGTAAAATCGAACAACCTAGTGCAGAAGATACTAAACCAAATAATGAAAATACTAATACACCAGAAGAAATGAGTATTCAGAAAAAATCTAGTGCATTAATTAATATGAACTTTATTACAGATTCGTCGAAGGTTACTGGAGTAGGATCAGCTACTTTTATTGCACCAAATGTACTTTTAACAGTAGCACATAATTTCATTAATAATTCTACTGATAATACTACGGGCGAATTTAGAGGTGATAAATCTAAAAACGTATATGAGTGGGTGACTCCTGATGGACAAAAAGGAACATTTACTGCTAACAATATTCATTTTTATAATAAAAAAGATTATCCAAAAGGATTTATCTATGATTTAGCAGTGATTAAGCTACCTGAAACAACTGGCAGAGAACATGTAGAATTAGTTAAAAATTATACTAAAGTAAATCTTAATGACAAACTAAATGTTCATGGATATCCAGCTGGGAAATATACGCACTTAAAAGATGCTACGGTAGAAATGGAACAAGAATACGCGAATAACACCTACGGTGTTCAATATCAAG
Organism: Streptococcus sp. 9903; assembly: GCF_013276625.1. Taxonomy (NCBI): domain Bacteria; kingdom Bacillati; phylum Bacillota; class Bacilli; order Lactobacillales; family Streptococcaceae; genus Streptococcus; species Streptococcus sp. 9903. The sequence continues at coordinate 74,623 of NZ_VMLI01000002.1, forward strand.
GTGGAAATCCTGGTATGAGTGGTGGAGGAATATTTAATGCTAATGGTGAAGTCATTGGTGTCCACCAAAATGGAGCACAAAATCGCTCAGGCGGATTGATTTTATCTCCTACACAATTAGCTTGGATTAAGAGCATTATAGCAGGTAATGAAATTACCCCAGTATACGATAAACTTTATCGTCATAAAGATGAGAAAAAAGATGACGCTAAAGATGAAAAAGAAGTTATTAAGAAATTAGAACTTAGAAATATATCTTCTGTAGAACTATATTCAAAAGATGGTAATAAGTATCGACATGTAACTTCACTTGCTTCTTTACCAAGTAATGCAGAAAATTACTTTATGAAAGTTAAATCAGAGAACTTTAAAGATGTGATGCTACCAGTTACAAGCATTACTAATGATACTAAAGATAATAGAGATGTTTATAAGATAGTAGCGAGTGCAAATAATCTGATACAGCATGAAAATAGTAATGTATTAGAAAATTATACTTATTATTTACCAAAAACTCAGCAAAGTGAAACTGGTGTCTATACATCATTTAAAAATTTAGTAGATGCAATGAATAGCAATCCTAATGGCACATTCCGTTTAGGTGCAACTATGGATGCTCGTGAAGTTGAACTTCCAGATGGTCAAGAAAGTTATGTGAATAATGTATTCCATGGAACATTAGTAGGAACAAATAATGAGAAATATTACGCTATTTATAATTTGAAAAAACCATTATTTGGAGGATTAAATGGTGCTACAGTAGAAAAACTTTCACTAAAAGATGTCAATATTTCAGCAAAAGAAGATGCTGCAACACTTGCAAAAGAAGCGAATAGCAATACCCATATTGATAATGTTCATGCTGATGGAGCAATAGCTGGGGAACATGGAATTGGAGGATTAGTATCACAAGTTAATAATTCTACTATTTCTAACAGTAGCTATACAGGTAGAATAACTAATACATATAAAACAGTTGCTAGTTATCAAATCGGAGGTTTAGTAGGTAAACTTTCTGGTTCGAGGGGATTAATAGATAAGTCGTTCGCATCAATTGATTTAGCATCAAACGCAACTAAAGGGGATCAATCTATTGGTGGAATTGTTGGTGCAGTAGAAGATAGTGCACTAATTAGTAATAGTTATGCTGAAGGAAATCTTAATAATGTGCAACGTTTTGCAAACGTTGGTGGAGTAGTTGGTAATCTTTGGGATCCAGCTGGAGGATTAGAAAAATCTGGTCGACTTTCTAATGTACTAAGCGACGTTAATGTTACAAACGGTAATGCTATAACTGGAAAAGATTTCACTAACATGAAAGCAAATCATGTGTATAGCAACAAAAATAATAAGGTTGTAAACGTAGTACAAGAAGATGATGAAATCTTAACTAAGGATTCTGATGTTCAAAGAGGAGAAGTATTAGAAGACGCACAAATTAGAGAGAAAAAAGCTGCTTTTGTATCTAAAAATACTACTAAAACAGAAGATTTTAACTTCTCTTCTAGATATGTAACTGACTATAGAAGTCTTGAGAATGCTGATTCATCAAAAGAAAAAGTATATAAAAATATAGAAAAACTATTACCATTCTATAATAGAGAAACAATAGTTAAGTACGGAAATTTAGTAGAGGCAAGTAGTAACCTTTATAATAAGGAATTATTGTCAGTAGTTCCTATGAAAGATAATGAAGTAATTAGTGATATTAACAAAAACAAAGAAAGTATAAATAAACTGTTACTATATTACGCGGACAATACATCAGAGACAAAAAATATAGAATATCAAAGTGATTTTTCAAGTGTAGCAGAGTATAGAATAGGCGGTACAAATTTAATTTACACACCGAATACATTACTTCGCAATTATAATAATATTTTAGGAGAAGTTTTACCAGCATTAAATAGTGTAGAATATAAATCAGAGGCAATTAGAAAAGTATTAGATGTTTCTAAGGATGTTAGTTTAACGGAGTTATATTTAGAAGAACAATTCAATACCACAAAAACTAATTTGAAAGATAGTTTGACAAAACTTCTTACTTCAGATGCTGCAATAGCTGAAAATAATAATAAGATAATAGATAATTATGTAATCGAAAAAATTAAAAATAATAAAGAAGCTCTACTTCTAGGATTAACATACTTAGAGCGTTGGTATAATTTCAAATATGGTGAAACAAAAGCGAAAGATTTAGTCATGTACCACTTGGATTTCTTCGGTAAATCAAATAGTTCAGCGTTAGATAATGTTATCGAATTAGGTAAATCTGGATATAATAATTTACTAGCGAAAAATAATGTTATAACTTATAACGTTTTATTAGCGAAAAATTATAAAACTAATAATTTATTTGATGCATTAGAAAAATATAGAAAAGCTTTTGTACCAGATAAAACAAATAATGAGTGGTTTAAAGAACAAACTAAAGCTTATATAGTAGAAGAAAAATCTGCAATTAAAGAGGTAAGTGATAAGCAATCAATAGCTGGTAGTCCATATTCAATTGGAGTATATGACAGATTAACTAGCCCATCATGGAAATATCCAAGTATGGTATTGCCGCTATTAACATTACCTGAAAAATCTGTGTTTATCATAGCGAACATTTCGACTATAGGTTTCGGTGCTTATGATAGATATAGAAGTAAAGAACATCCAGCAGGAACTAATTTAAATGACTATGTTGAAACAAAAGCAAGAGAAGCGGCTGCTAGATTTAGAGATCACTATGATTATTGGTATAAAATTCTAGATAATGAAAATAAAGAAAAATTATATAGAAGTGTTCTAGTTTATGATGCGTTTAGATTTGGTGCAGATGATAAAGGCGAAAAAGATACATACCAAGCAACTTTTGAAACTAATCATCCAGCAATAAAACATTTCTTCGGTCCGGCAGGAAATAATGTTGTTCATAATTCTAATGGAGCATACGCTACAGGGGATGCATTCTATTATATGGCTTATCGTATGCTTGATAAAGATGGTGCGGTAACTTATACACATGAAATGACACATAACTCAGATAGAGAAATTTATCTTGGAGGCTATGGAAGAAGAAATGGACTTGGACCAGAATTTTATGCAAAAGGATTATTACAAGCTCCGGATCATCCAAATGATCCTACTATTACGATTAACTCTATATTGAAGTATGAAGAATCAGAAGATCCAACTAGACTTCAGGTGAAAGATCCTACAAAACGATTTAATAATGCAGAAGATTTGCAAAAATATATGCATAATATGTTTGATGTAATTTATATGCTAGAATATCTAGAAGGTAATGCTGTTGTTAACTTAGATATTTCTAAGAAAAATGAGTTGTTGAGAAAAATAGAAAATAAATTTGAACCGGATCCAGACGGAAGTAAAGTATATGCAACTAATACTATTCGTTACTTAAATGAAAGTGAACTTAGCAAATTAACGACATTTAATAGTCTAATTGAAAATGATGTTATTACAAGAAGAGGATATGAAAATGACAATGATAATACCTTTAAACGAAATGGCTATTATACAATTAAACTATTTTCACCAATATATTCAGCTTTAAGTAATAATGAAGGAACGCCGGGTGATTTAATGGGACGTCGTATGGCGTTTGAATTGTTAGCTGCAAAAGGATTTAAAGATGGAATGGTACCATATATTTCTAATCAATACGCAGAAGAAGCGAAAGCTAAAGGTAAAGTGATTAAGTCATATGGTAAGGAAGTTGGTAATGTAACTGATGAGTTAGTACTTCAAAAAATATTTAATAATAGTTACTCATCTTGGGTAGACTTTAAAAAAGCAATGTATGAAGAGCGAAAAGCTAAATTTAATAAATTAATGAGCATTAGCTTCGATAACCCAAATGGAAATTGGTTCAGAAAAGATAGAGTGACAATAAAAAATATAGAAGAGCTTCAAAGTATGATAACTGCTGCTGTCAAAGCTGATGCAGAGGATGAACGTGTAAATATTTATCCTGAATATAGTAGAGTTCTTAAACTGAAAAAAGCGATCTTTAAAGCTTATCTTGACCAAACCGGTGATTTTAGAAGTTCAATTTTTGAGAATAAAAAATAGTGTTTACTATTAGGAAATAAAATTAAAGAAGGTGATTACGCTTGTCATTATTTAAAAAAGAACGATTTTCGATCCGAAAAATCTGTGGGATTGTTGGTTCGGTATTACTCGGAAGTATCTTGGTTGCACCGTCAATCATTCATGCTTCTACCTATCATTACATTGAAAAAAGCTCTCTTACACAAGAAGAACAAACAAAGATTCAGGCAGGAATTCCTACTGATAATGAGAAAATTTATGCTCTTATTTATCAGCAGGAAACTCTTCCTGCAACAGGTTCATCGACTTCTGTGCTTACAGCTTTAGGTCTATTAGCTATTGGTAGTTTAGTTCTTTTAGTTCATAAAAAGAAAAAAGTTGCTAGTCTGTTCTTAGTTACTACGATTGGACTAATCGGTCTTTCTAGCATACAAGCACTCGATATAAGCAATCCTTTGAAAGCTCCAAGTAATGAAGGAGTAGTTCAAATTGCTGGATATCGTTATATTGGATACCTACCCCTTAATGATGATGCAATTTCAGAAATTCAACATAAGGATGAGGGGACAAAGGATATTCTAGCGCCAGATAAAACGATGATTCGTTCTATTCAAAGCGAAATAAACACATCATTTACTCAGTCAGAAAAGTCTGAAATTCAAAGTGTTCATAATGAAGCGCCTAAAGCAGAAAAACCTAAAAATCCAGAGTCTGTAAGCACCGTTCCAAACGAGACAACTAAATCAGAGAAGCCAGAGTACACTGCACCGGTAGGCACAGTCCCTGACGAGGCGCCTAAAGCTGAGAAGCCAGAACATACAGCACCAGCTAGTGGTAATCTGGTAGAATCTGAAGTTCATGAGCAACCAGAATATGCAGCTCCAATTGGCGGTAATTTAGTTGAACCAAAAGTTCATGAAAAACCAGCATACACTAAACCTATAGGTACTGTTCCAGACGAGGCTCCTAAAGTAGAGAAAACTGAGTACACAGCTCCTGTAGGTACAGGTCCAGATGAAGTGCCTAAAACTGAGCAACCAGAATATACTGAACCTGTAGGTGCAACAGGAGTGGATGAAAAAGGAAACTTACTTGAGCCACCTGTTAGCGAAAAGCCAGAATATACTGAGCCAGTAGGTACAACAGGAGTGGATGAAAAAGGAAACTTGATTGAACCACCTGTTAGCGAAAAACCAGCATACACGGAACCAGTAGGTACAATAGGAGTGGATGAAAAAGGAAACTTACTTGAACCACCTATTAGCAAGAAGACAGAATACACTGAACCAGTATCTACAGTTTCAGAAGTTGCATCAGAAAGAGAAGAGTTGCCTTCTTTACATACCGATATTCGTAAAGAGACTATTCCTAAAACTATCACAGAAGAATCTGATCCTAGCAAATTTATAGGCGATGATTCTGTTAAACAAGTTGGTGAGGATGGCGAACGTCAAATTGTTACTAGCTATGAAGAGTTACATGGCAAAAAAATTAGTGAACCAGTTGAAACAGTAACTATCTTGAAAGAAATGAAGCCTGAAATTCTTGTAAAAGGTACAAAAGAAAAGCCTAAAGAAAAAACGGCTCCTGTTTTGACTTTGGAGCGAACAGATACAAATGTATTAGACCGCTCCGCAAATCTTTTTTATCATTTGGTTAATACAGATGGAGTCAAGATCAATAAAATTACTGCGACAATTAAAGATGGAAATGAAATTGTCAAAACAGTAGATTTAACTTCAGAGCAATTAGATAAGCAGGTAGAAGATTTAAAATTCTACAAGGACTATAAGATAGAAACCACTATGACCTATGACCGTGGTAAGGGAGAAGAAACTGCAACATTAGAAGAGAAACCACTTCGCTTGGATTTGAAAAAAATTGAGTTGAAAAACATTACCTCAACAAATCTTGTAAAAGTCGAAGAAGATGGAACAGAAACATTGAAGGACTTCCTGACTGAGACACCAACAGAGACTGAAAAATACTATCTCAAAGTGACGTCTCGGGATAACAAAGTGACTCGTTTAGCAGTTGATCAAATCGAAGAGATTAATCAGGTTGGTCAAATTCTCTACAAAGTAACCGCAAGAGCTGTTGACCTTATTCAGCATACTGACCCAAGCAAGATACGTAATGAGTACGTTTATTACATGGAAAAACCACGACCAAAGGTTGGAAATGTATATTACAACTTCAAAGAACTCATTGAAGATATGCAGAAAAAACCTGATGGTGAGTTTAAACTTGGGGCTGACTTAAATGCAACTAATACACCAACCCCGAACAAATCATATGTGACGAATGTTTTCAAAGGAAAATTATTGAGTGATGGAAGCAATCACTTCACTATCCATAATCTGGCACGGCCATTATTTGCAAGAGCTGAAAATGCTCACATTCATGACATTAATCTGGGGAATGTAAACATAAACATGCCTTGGGCAGACCGAACCGCACCACTCGGTGAAAACTTTAAGAATTCAACAATTGAAAATATCAAAGTGACTGGCCAAGTTGTTGGTAACAATGACGTGACGGGTATGGTAAACAAACTTGATGAATCCAGCATGCGCAATGTTGCTTTCATTGGTAAAATCGAAAGTGTGGGTAACAAAGGTTGGTGGGCTGGTGGACTTGTCAGCGAAAGTTGGCGAAGTAATGTTGATAGCTCTTATGTAGATGCGAATATTAAGGCAAACAACGCTAAATTCGGTGGACTGATTGCGAAAATCGACCACGGTGTAAACCCTATGGATGTAAAACAAAAAGGTCACTTGACTAAATCCGTTGTTAAAGGATCCATGACTCTCAAAACAAATAACCAAAGTGGTGGGCTCATTCACGACAACTACAATTGGGGATGGGTTGAAAACAACGTCAGCATGATGAAAGTAAACAATGGTGAAATCATGTACGGTTCTGGTTTAGTGGATTCGGGCGACCCAGACTTTGGATTCTATTACTTCAAGAACAATGTATATGTGAGAGATATTGCGTCAGGCAATGTTTCATATAAACGTTCAAAACAAATTCAGAGTGTAGACCAAGCTGAAGCTGATAAACGTATTGCCACCTTCAATATCACTGCTGATAAGTATGAAATCACAGACCCACTTGTGAATACACTTAACAACCTAACAACTCGTGATAATGAGTATAAAACAACTCAAGATTATGACGCAACGCGTGAGCAGGCATACCACAACATCGAGAAACTACAACCCTTCTACAATAAGGAATGGATTGTAAACCAAGGTAACAGATTGGCTACAAGTTCAAACCTAATGACTAAAGAAGTGTTATCTGTTACAGGTATGAAGAATGGTCAGTTTGTGACGGACTTATCAGATATTGATAAGATTATGGTTCACTATGCGGATGGCACCAAAGAAGAAATGAACGTGACAGCAGTTGCTGATTCTAAGGTGAAACAAGTTCGTGAGTATAGTATTGATGGTTTAGATGATGTGGTTTACACACCAAATATGGTTGTTAAAAATCGTGATAAATTGATTGCTGATGTTAAAGAAAGACTTTCAAGTGTTGACCTAATTTCAGCTGAAGTACGCGCATTAATGGATATACGTAAGAAGTCAGAAGAAAATACAAATGCTCGTAAAGATGGATATATTCGTAATCTATACTTAGAAGAAAGTTTTGCCGAAGTGAAGCAAAATCTAGATAAGTTCGTCAAAGCCTTGGTCGAAAATGAAGACCATCAATTAAACGTTGATGCTGCCGCGATGAAATCGCTACTCAAGAAAGTAGAAGATAATAAAGCTAAGATTATAATGGGACTGACTTATCTTAATCGTTACTATGATATCAAATATGGTGATTTGAGTATCAAGGATATCATGATGTTCAAACCGGACTTCTATGGTAAGACACCAAGTGTACTAGACCGTTTGATTCAAATTGGTTCAAGAGAACATTTCTTGAAAGGTGACCGTACACAAGATGCCTACAAAGAAGTGATTGCTGGTGCAACTGGTAAAGGTGATTTACGTAGCTTCTTAGACTATAATATGCGTTTATTTACAGAAGATAAAGATTTGAATGACTGGTTTATTCATTCTGCGAAAAACGTTTATGTAGCAGAGCCTGAAACAACTACTGAAGCCTTTAAAGATAAGCGACATCGTGTATTTGACGGTTTAAATAATGACGTTCACGGTCGTATGATTTTACCATTGCTCAACTTAAAGAAAGCCCATATCTTTATGATTTCAACATATAACACGATGGCTTATAGTTCATTTGAGAAATATGGTAAGAACACTGAAGAAGAACGTAAGGAATTGAAGAAACGTATTGATGAAGTCGCTAAATCACAACAAACTTATCTTGATTTCTGGTCTCGTTTAGCTCTTCCAAGTGTTCGTAATAAACTCTTGAAGAGCGAGTATATGGTACCAACACCTGTTTGGGATAATCAAACTTATGAAGGAATTAAGGATGCAAATCGTCAAGGTTATGGAAAAGGTGGAACCGTGGTATCTCCTATTCGTGAACTATTCGGCCCGACTAACCGTTGGCATCAAGTTAATGGAGCTATGGGAGCGATGGCGAAAATCTACGATAAACCGTGGAAAGATGAGCAAGTATTCTTCATGGTAACCAATATGCTTGACCCGTTTGGTATCTCTGCCTTCACACATGAAACCACACACATTAATGACCGTGTAGCTTACTTTGGAGGACATAACCATCGTCAAGGTACAGATTTAGAAGCCTTTGCTCAAGGTATGTTGCAAACTCCTGATAAGTCAACAACAAATGGTGAATATGGTGCGTTAGGTCTTAACATGGCCTATCATCGTCCAAATGATGGAAATCAATGGTATAATCCCGACCCTGACAAACTTCAAACACGTAACCAAATCGACCATTACATGAAGAACTACAATGAAGCTATGATGATGCTTGATTATGCTGAAGCTGAAGCTGTTCTTCCTAAGGTTAAAGGCGATAATGGTAAGTGGTTCAAGAAAATTGACCGTGAAATACGTCGACCAATGGATAGAAATAAACTAAGTGGTCCTCACCAATGGGACAAAGTGCGTGACTTGACAGACGCTGAGAAAATGACCAAGCTTGAAACCATTGATGATTTGGTAAATAATAATTTCATGACCATTCACGGAAATCCAGGCAATAAGGTCTTCCACCCAGAAGATTTTGGTACGGCTTATGTCAATGTCAATATGATGGCTGGTATTTATGGTGGTAATACAAGTAAAGGTGCCCCAGGTTCATTATCATTCAAGCATAATGCCTTCCGTATGTGGGGTTACTTTGGCTATGAAAATGGATTTATCGGATATGTATCTAGTAAATACCAAGGTGAAGCTAATAGAGAGAACAACAAGCTATTAGGTGATGATTTCATTATTAAGAAGGTATCTAAAGGTGTATTTAATACTCTTGAAGAGTGGAAGAAACAATACTTCAAAGATGTTAAGTCAAAAGCAGAAAAAGGATTTGAAACTATTGAAATTGATGGTCGTCAAATTACAAATTATGCTCAGTTGAAAACTTTATTTGATGAAGCTGTTCAAAAAGATCTTGATGGTATGTCAGATCCGAAAATTAAAGATCATTTCAAAAATACAGTGGACTTGAAATCTAAGGTCTTCAAAGCCCTTCTTAAAAACACAGACGGTTTCTTTAACCAACTGTTTAAAGAAGACATTTAAATGTTTAAAATATAAAGAGGGCAGTTTTTTGCTCCCTCTGAAAAGTCATCATTTGATGGCTTTTTTCTATATAGAGTGCTTGAAAGGCTATCATCGGACAAAAGAAAGAAGTCATGATATAATATAAAGTAGATTTCTATATCATAAAACAAAAAACTGTTTGAACATCATTCATTTGAGAACTCTTTATGTTCAAACTATAGTAAAATAAAATAGGGTCTCTAAACCCTTGCTACGAAAGGAAAAAACTCAATGGCTACTATTCAATGGTTTCCTGGTCACATGTCTAAAGCGCGTCGACAGGTGCAGGAAAATTTAAAATTTGTTGATTTTGTGACGATTTTGGTGGATGCACGCTTGCCTCTATCTAGTCAAAATCCTATGTTGACCAAGATTGTTGGTGATAAACCAAAACTCTTGATTTTAAATAAGGCGGATTTGGCCGACCCAGCAATGACCAAGGAATGGCGTCAGTATTTTGAATCACAGGGAATCCAGACGCTGGCTATCAACTCCAAAGATCAAGTGACTGTAAAAGTTGTAACAGATGCGGCCAAGAAGCTTATGGCTGATAAGATTGCTCGCCAGAAAGAACGTGGGATTCAGATTGAAACATTGCGTACCATGATTATTGGGATTCCAAACGCTGGTAAATCAACTCTCATGAACCGTTTAGCTGGTAGGAAAATTGCCGTTGTCGGCAATAAACCAGGGGTTACCAAGGGACAACAATGGCTCAAAACAAATAAAGACCTGGAAATCTTGGACACACCAGGGATTCTCTGGCCTAAGTTTGAGGATGAAACTGTTGCGCTTAAGTTGGCCTTGACTGGAGCTATCAAAGACCAGTTGCTTCCTATGGATGAGGTAACTATTTTTGGCCTCAATTATTTCAAAGAACATTATCCAGAAAAGTTGGCTGAGCGCTTCAAACAAATGAAAATTGAAGAAGACGCGCCTGTTATTATTATGGATATGACCCGCACTCTCGGTTTCCGTGACGACTATGACCGTTTTTACAGTCTCTTCGTGAAGGAAGTCCGCGATGGCAAACTCGGTAACTATACCTTAGATACATTGGAAGACCTCGATGGCGACGATTAAAGAAATCAAAGAACTCCTTGCAACAGTCAAGGACTTAGATAACCCTGTTTTTTTAGAACTTGAAAAAGATGGTCGCTCTGGAGTTCAAAAGGAAATCAGCAAGCGTAAAAAAACCATTCAGGCTGAACTGGATGAGGATATTCGTTTAGAATCCATGCTTTCCTATGAAAAAGAACTTTATAAGCAAGGATTAACCTTAATAGCAGGTGTTGATGAGGTCGGCCGAGGTCCTCTGGCTGGACCTGTAGTAGCTGCAGCCGTTATTTTACCTCAAAATTGTAAGATTAAAGGTCTCAACGATAGCAAAAAAATCCCTAAAAAGAAACATCTGGAAATTTATCAAGCCGTTCAAAACCAAGCCCTGTCAATCGGAATCGGTATCATGGATAATAGTGTCATAGACCAAGTCAATATCTATGAAGCGACCAAACTAGCCATGCGAGAAGCAATTTCCCAGCTCAGTCCGCAACCTGAGCACCTTTTGATCGATGCTATGAAGTTGGAGTTACCAATTTCACAAACTTCCATCATCAAAGGAGATGCTAACTCCCTCTCTATCGCAGCGGCTTCTATAGTAGCTAAGGTGACACGTGATGAATTGATGAAGGACTACGATCAGCAGTTCCCTGGCTATGATTTTGCTGCTAATGCAGGATATGGAACAGCTAAACACCTGGAAGGACTCGAAAAACTAGGAGTTACCCCGATTCACCGAACAAGTTTTGAACCCGTTAAATCACTGGTTTCAGGAGAAAAAGAAAGTTAAGTTAGAAGGAATGATTATGGAGGAACAGTCAGAAACAATCAGTTCCAAGAAAGAATTTGCCTTTGCCTCAAGCACCATATTATCCCAAGTTGGCCGAGGAATCATTGTTGGTCTCGTCGTAGGACTCATCGTCGGATCCTTTCGGTTTTCAATCGAAAAAGGCTTCCACCTGATACAAGGACTTTATCAAGATCAAGCGCACCTAGTGCGCAATCTTTTTATCATTTGTCTATTTTATTTAATAGTTTGTTGGCTCAGTGCCAAATTAACTCGGTCAGAAAAAGATATCAAAGGTTCAGGAATTCCTCAAGTTGAAGCCGAATTAAAGGGACTGATGACCCTCAAGTGGTGGGGCGTACTTTGGAAAAAATATATTCTAGGAATTTTGGCTATTGCAAGTGGCCTTATGCTGGGGCGTGAAGGGCCAAGTATTCAACTCGGAGCGGTCGGTGGTAAAGGTATTGCCAAGTGGCTTAAATCCAGTCCAGTAGAGGAACGATCCTTGATTGCGAGTGGAGCTGCCGCAGGTTTAGCCGCAGCCTTTAATGCTCCGATTGCAGGACTTCTCTTTGTTGTAGAAGAAGTCTATCATCATTTTTCACGCTTTTTCTGGGTCTCAACTCTAGCAGCCAGTCTCGTGGCAAATTTTGTTTCTCTTCTCATATTTGGCCTAACACCTGTACTGGATATGCCAGATAATATCCCACTCATGACCCTAGATCAGTATTGGATTTACCTCCTCATGGGAATTTTTCTAGGACTTTCTGGTTTTCTTTATGAAAAAGCTGTACTCAATGTTGGTAGAGTTTATGACTGGCTTGGTCAAAAAATCCATTTAGATAGAGCTTATTACCCAATTTTTGCCTTTATTCTCATCATACCAGTCGGGATCTTCTTGCCCCAGATCCTTGGAGGTGGAAATCAACTTGTTCTTTCCCTAACTGAGCAAGATTTTAGTTTCCAAGTTCTATTAGCGTACTTTTTGATTCGCTTTATTTGGAGCATGATTAGCTATGGAAGTGGCCTTCCAGGAGGAATTTTCCTACCAATTCTGGCGCTAGGTTCCTTACTTGGTGCCCTAGTTGGTGTTATTTGTGTGAATATTGGACTTGTCAGTCAGGAGCAATTCCCTATATTTGTCATTCTAGGAATGAGTGGCTATTTTGGAGCAATATCCAAGGCTCCCTTAACCGCTATGATACTCGTAACTGAGATGGTAGGAGATATTCGCAATCTCATGCCACTTGGCTTAGTAACCCTAGTTGCCTATATCATCATGGACTTACTCAAGGGTGCACCAGTCTATGAAGCCATGCTGGAAAAAATGCTCCCAGAAGAAGTATCCAACGAAGGAGAAGTTACACTTATCGAAATACCAGTTTCTGATAAAATTGCTGGGAAACAAGTTCATGAACTCAACTTACCACACAACGTCCTCATCACTACCCAAGTGCATAATGGAAAGAGCCAAACAGTTAACGGCTCAACCAGAATGTATCTCGGTGATATGATTCACCTGGTTATTCCAAAAAGTGAAATTGGAAAAGTCAAAGATTTGTTGTTGTAGAAGTTATTACATAATTTAAATTATGTAATAACAACTATCCTCAAATACATTAGAAAACCGATCTCATTGCTGAGAATCGGTTATTTTTTACAGATAAGATATTTCTCATACAAATAATTGAACTTTGGTAAAAAAAGGAGTTTACTGTATCAAATCTGTACAGTATGATTAAAATCATAAAAAAGAAAACGATAGCAATCATACAATGTATTTTGTATCTCACAGCTCCCTGTACAGCTCTGCAGTTATGTAGAATGAACAGAAGTTTCGTTACTGATAATCTCTTTTTTATTTTCCTTATTCTACTGACAATTTCATTCTGGTTTAGTATTTGGAATCTAGAAAAAGCACTAGATAATTATTCACAATAATAACTCCAAAGATTTAGACCTGAGTAAAAAAGATCTAAGTCTTTTTTAAAAATCTCTACAACATCTTTCCGAAAAACTATAATTTTCTTGAAAAATAAATAGGTCTATGCTATACTACTAGTAGACTTATTTAGGGAGAAAATACATGAAACGTGAGATTTTACTGGAACGAATTGACAAACTAAAACAAATCATGCCCTGGTATGTTCTGGAATACTACCAATCTAAGCTGGCTGTGCCCTACAGTTTTACAACCCTGTACGAATACCTCAAGGAATACGATCGATTTTTCAGCTGGGTTTTGGAGTCTGGTATTTCAAACGCTGATAAAATGTCCGATATTCCTTTATCAGTTTTGGAAAATATGTCTAAGAAAGACATGGAATCCTTTATCCTTTATCTACGTGAACGTCCCTTGCTGAATGCTAATACAACCAAACAAGGTGTTTCACAGACAACTATCAATCGAACCTTATCAGCACTTTCTAGTCTTTACAAGTATCTAACCGAGGAGGTTGAAAACGATCAGGGGGAACCTTATTTCTATCGTAATGTAATGAAAAAAGTTTCAACAAAGAAAAAGAAAGAAACGCTTGCTGCTAGAGCTGAAAACATTAAGCAAAAACTCTTTCTAGGTGATGAAACTGAGGGTTTCCTAACTTATATCGACCAAGAGTATCCACAACAACTTTCAAATCGAGCTCTTTCATCATTTAACAAAAATAAAGAACGAGATTTGGCCATTATTGCCCTTCTCTTGGCTTCTGGTGTCCGCTTATCTGAAGCTGTTAATTTGGATCTAAGAGATCTCAATCTAAAAATGATGGTTATCGATGTCACTAGAAAAGGTGGCAAACGTGACTCTGTCAATGTCGCCGCCTTTGCAAAACCTTATTTAGAAAATTATCTGGCCATTCGGAATCAACGCTATAAAACGGAAAAAATAGATACCGCTCTTTTTTTGACACTCTACAGAGGTGTTCCTAATCGTATCGATGCTTCTAGCGTTGAGAAAATGGTTGCTAAGTATTCCGAGGACTTCAAAGTCCGTGTAACTCCCCATAAACTGCGCCATACGCTAGCAACCAGGCTCTATGATGCCACTAAATCGCAAGTTTTGGTCAGTCACCAGCTAGGACATGCCAGCACACAAGTCACTGACCTCTATACCCATATCGTCAATGATGAACAAAAGAATGCCTTGGATAGTTTATGATTTTACGTAATATAAATTATGTAAAAAGTTATTTTAAAAAGAAGCTGCTAAAATAAGCAACTTCTTTTTTTATATCTGATACCAGTAAAGTAGCATGGAATATCAAAGGATATTTTGCTTATATGAATCCTAAAAATCAAGTTTTTCTGGATTCAAATCTCTTCATAATCACAGTTAAACGCCAACGATAGAGCGCCCCACTTACAATCAGACTAATAATCAAACCAATCCAGTAAGAATAAGCTCCAAAATCTGTTAGGGAATCGAAGACTATAGCCACTGGGATTGCTACGCCCCAATAACCAACCAAACCAAGGTAAAAAGGAATAACGGTATCCTTATACCCCCGCAAAATTCCCTGAAGCGGTGCCGCAAAGGTATCTGCTAACTGGAAAAAAAGACTATAAGTCAAAAAGCGCGCTGTCAAATCGATGAATTCTGGGTCGTTACCATAAAGACTGGCCACATTTCCCATAAAAATGTAAAGGAAAGATAAGGTGAAGGCCGCAAAAATAAGGGCTGTCCATCTTCCTAGACCAATATAGGTTTTCGCATCATCAAATCGCTTGGCTCCCACTTCATAGGAAACGACAATAGCCATAGCCGATGAGATACTCATAGGAAAGGCGTACATGAGACTTGAAAAGTTCATAGCTGACTGGTGGCTAGCGATAATCAAGGACGAGAACTTAGCCATAATCAAGCCAACCACGGAAAAGATAACTACTTCCGCGAAGACAGTCCCCCCAATAGGCAGACCTAAACGAACTCCTTCCTTGATTTTATCCATATTAAGCGGAATTCGTTTCTCAAGATGTAGAGCCTTGAGCTTTTCCTGTTTAAATAAAACCAGAACAGAAATCCCCAGCAAGACCCAGTAAGCCAAAGAAGTTCCTAAACCAGCCCCAGCACCTCCCAGTTCTGGAACACCAAAGGCTCCGTAAATCAAGAGGTAGTTAAATCCACTATTGAGAGGAAGTAACAAAAGCATGAGGTACATGGACAGCTTGGTCAAGCCCAGCGAATCCAGCAAGGAGCGAATGACACTAAAAAGCAACAAGGGGATAATTCCGATAGATAAAAACCAAAGATAGCGAACCGCTACTGCTGCAACTGGTGCTTCTAGTCCAATATGATTCAAGACAGGAGGTGCCAAGAAAAGTACCAGTCCCAGTAAGACCACAGATAGACCTAAGGCCAGATAGATGAACTGGTAAAAATCTGACGCAACTTCTTCCTTTTTTCCTCGTCCAAGATGGTGACCAATGATGGGCACCAGGGCTGACACAATGCCTGTTAGGAATGTAAAGAAAGGATTCCAGATACTGGTTGCCATAGACACACCAGCCAAGTCCATAGTATTGTATTGACCTGTCATTGCAGTGTCAACAAAAGAGGCAGAATAATTGGCAAATTGATAAATCAGGATAGGGAAAAATATCTTTAAAAATAATACTAACTTCTCTCGTAAACACTTTGTCTTATACATACTTCTCTTTCTATTCTGATTTATCTAAACCAAAGAGTTTCAGACCATAGTTTTTCAAACTTAGCGGAGGGTTATTAGATTTTGAAGTAGTATGCCAACACGCACATGTACGACAATAATAGCTTCTAACTAAACCTCCATTATCATATTGAACCGCATGGTCAGCTTTTTCTTTAGTTTCATATTGAATTTTAGAACGATTAGATGCGGGACAGTAAATTCCGCTATTAGATTTTGCTTTTCTCTCCCTACGTTTTCGAAAATAATTCATATTCCAACTCCTATCAAGCTTGATAGACAATTTGTCCCTTACAGATGGTATATTTAACCTGCCCTTTTAAGGTTTCACCGATGAATGGTGAATTAGCGGCTTTAGAAGCAAAATGGGAGTCCACAAGTCGGTCAGCCTTAGCATCAAAAATAGTGATGTCTGCTGGACCATTCTCAGCCAAGTAACCTGCTTCAAAGTTATAAAGTTTAGCTGGGTTGTAGGTCATTTTTTCAAGCAATTCCATCAAGCTTAACTCACCAGCTTCGACCAAGTAGGTCAAGCCAAGAGATAGGGATGTTTCCAAACCTGTCATACCAGATGGCGCTTTGGTAATATCCTCAACATTTTTTTCATCCGCATGGTGAGGTGCGTGGTCTGTCGCAATAACTGTGATAACACCTGATTTGAGACCTTCGATAACGGCACGACGGTCTGATTCCAAACGAAGCGGCGGATTCATCTTGGCATTACTTCCTTGTGTTAAAAGGAGCGCTTCGGTCTTAGAAAAATGCTGTGGCGCTACTTCTGCTGTGACTTGCGCACCTAGCCCCTGAGCAAACTCCACTACTCTAACACTTTCTTCCTTAGACAAATGCTGGATATGGACATGAGCCTTGGTTGCATAGGCAATCATGACATCACGCGCCATCATAGCATACTCAGCCACCCCAGTCGCACCGCAGATATGGAAATGTTCTTTAGCAATATTTTCATTAAACCCAAGAACACCGTTCAATCCTGGATCTTCCTCATGGAGACTAATAAAGGTATTGAGTTTTTTGGCTTCCTCCATGGCTTCCTTTACAACCTTACTGCTTTCAAGCGGAATACCGTCATCAGAAAAACCAACCGCACCAGCTTCTAAAAGTGCCTTAAAGTCAGTCAAATCTTGCCCATTAAAATTCTTAGTAATGGTCGCAACCGTCTTAACATTAATCTTCTCTTTGGCAGCTGACTGGAGAACCTCTTGCAAAGTCTCCACGTCTGAAATGGTTGGACTAGTATTAGCCATCATGACAACCGTTGTAAAACCACCTGCCGCAGCTGCTAAGGCACCTGTATGAATATCTTCCTTGTGGGTTTGTCCAGGTTCACGGAAATGAACATGAATATCGACCAAGCCAGGAGCAACTACAAGACCACTAGCATCAAGCATCTCTGCTCCTTCTTCTTTAATCTCAGGTGCAATTTTGATAATTTCCCCATCTTGAACTAAGACATCACACACTTGATCCAAACCAGACTTGGGATCCATTACACGACCATTTTTGATTAGTAGCATCTACTTTCTCCTTTATTCATAGAAATCGACTTGGGTATCCAACAATTTATCCCCATCATAAACAAACTTGGCTGAAAAGAAGGGTTTATCCTCTAAAAGCCACCCAACAAAGGTATGGTCACCTTCCCAAGTCGGCTTGCTCAAAACCTCATCATAGGGAACCCATTCTAACGTTCCCTCGTTGCAGTCAATCAAGTCCCCTTCAAACTCTGTCACCTTAAAAACATAGGTGTACCAGTCTAAATCTGGCGTAAATTCTGGAAAAGTGATAACACCTTTTAGAACTGGCTTGGCTTTCAGTCCCGTCTCTTCGAGGATTTCACGCGCCGCGCATTCCTGAGGGGTCTCACCTCGCTCTAGCTTGCCACCCACACCAATCCATTTGCCTTCATGGACATCATTGGGTTTCTTATTGCGGTGGAGCATAAGCAGTTCTTTCCCGTTATCAATGTAGCAAATCGTCGCTAACTGAGGCATATTTTCTCCTTATCTAAGCCAATCGATTGGCTCTTGTCCTATCTCTTTTAAGAATGCATTGGCCTTGGAAAAAGGCTTGGAACCCCAAAATCCTCTATAAACCGACAAAGGACTGGGATGGGCTGATTCGATAACCAGGTGATGAGGATTGGTAACCAAGGTCTTCTTCTTGCGTGCATAAGCTCCCCAGAGTACAAAAACAACTGGTCTATCTAAATGATTAACCACCTGAATCACAGCATCCGTAAAAGGCTCCCATATCTGCCCAGCATGACCATTGGCCTGACCAGCAGGAACCGTCAAACAAGCATTAAGAAGCAAGACTCCTTGCTCAGCCCAAGCTGTCAAATCATGAGATTTCTTAACCCCGATATCATCTGACAATTCTTTCAAGATATTTTGCAAGGAAGGCGGAGCTGGGATAGAGTCCGGTACAGAAAAACTCAGGCCCTGCGCTTGACCTGGCCCGTGATAGGGATCTTGCCCTAAAATCACCACCTTAACTTCTTCAAGCGGTGTTGTCAAGAGAGCCTGAAAAACCTTTTCCTTGGGCGGATAAACAGTCTCCTGAGAATAGACCTGCTCCATAAACTGATTGATTTTCCCAAAATAACCCTCAGGTAATTGCGCCTTAATCAAAGCATGCCAAGACGAGTGTTCCATAGCCAACTCCTTCATTTTTACTGCCTCTATTATAGCAAAAAGTGGCTATGGAAACCACTTTTTACAGTTTATCTAAGCAATCCAGCAAGTCTTGGTAAGAATGGACCTCATAAGTTGGCTGGGCTTGTGTATGATTTTCGAGGTGATGAGGGTTGTACCAAATCGTGTCAATCCCAGCATTATTGCCACCTTGAATGTCGGCGGTTAGGGAATCTCCAATCATCAGCGTCTCTTCTTTGCTAAAACCTGCAATCTGTTGACCGATTTTTTCATAAAAGAGAGCATCAGGCTTTTGTGTTTGCAACTGTTCAGAGATAAAGACCTGATTGAAATACGGTGCTAGACCAGACTGAGCCAAACGCCCTGTCTGAATGGCAGTAATTCCATTTGTCGCAGCATATAGCTCATAATCTCGCTCGATAAGGCTATCCAAGAATTCATGAGCGCCTGAAAAAGTTTGCCCCTGCTGGGCAAGGTAAAATTGGTAACGCTGGGCTAGAAAACTACCGTCTTTTTCCTGTCCAAAATGAGCAAATAAACGAGAAAAGCGCGTGTTAACCAGCTCTTGTTTACTGATTTTTTTTTGCTCCAATTCCTTCCAGAGAGCCTTGTTCATAGGAACGTAATAGTCTTTATAAGCCTGAATATCTGTAACCCCTTCTTCTTTTAGGAGTTGCGTTAAAGCCACATCCTCAGCAGCATCAAAATCAAGAAGAGTGTGGTCAAGGTCGAAAAGTAGAAATTTGTAGGACAATTTGAGAGTTTTCCTTTCTAGGTACCTAATAGATTAGTTTATTTCTTCTTATTCTTAGTTTTATTCATCAACATACCAACTACAACTGGAGTAAGCACACTTCCAACTTGTCCAACAACTTTAAGTATCTTTTTTGCTTCATCTATTTTTTTGTTTCTACACGATTCGCACTTATTGTGCTTATAACTTGATGGTAAATCCCTAGTACATGTCTTACATTTTTTTATTTTTTTCATTCTAGCACCTCTGTCTCAATATAATCTGGTTTATTTGGTAATTTCATTATAGAAGTTTCAATTTTTGGCAATTCTTTTGTCCAGTAATTTGTAGGAGAAGGATCAAGTAAATCAAGTCTCTCTACTAATTCCTGAGAACTGAGATAAGTTTCGTTAATAAATTTCCCAAAGTAATCCAAACTTTTTTGAGCAGCTTTTTTCTCGCCCAACTCATTATAAGCTATTGCTGCTGATAGTGAAACGATATTTACAGCTGCTAATCCATCTCTAATTTCATTCATACGAGCTTCAATTTTATCTGGTTTATCCCCTTTTAATAACTTACCCCAAGTAGAATCTGGTTGTTCTTTGATAAAATTTACATTTAATTTTTGACTAAGCATTAAGAGATTTCTACTATCTTCTGCATCTGAAATAACTTGCAGTAACATCATTGTTCTAATGTTTGAATCTGATATCTCTCTAGCTTGCAAGAGTTTCTGTTGACAACTATAGGCTATTGCAAGTCTATCTGACTCCTGTCCTTTTCTGACGTCCTCAATAGCATATTGTACATTCTGAATCTCCTCTGCAATCTGAGCCATTTGAATTTGTGACGAATAATCGACCAACGCTTTATTTAATTCTGGTGTCAACTTAACAGATTTCAATGGTACATTTCCAATGACTTTATTAGTATTAGTATCTACTAATACAGCCAAGAGAGAGCCATCTTTCTTTGTCATCAATTTTAACACTCCTTGAGCAATTTGTTCCCGTTGTTCTGGAGAAAGAATTGCCTGAAAAACCTCTTCAGGTATACTAGATTGGACAACATTGATAAAGGCTGGAGCAGAATATAACATTTTTTCTACTTCAGATAAGATTTTAGTTGCATTTTTGACTAAAGGTTTGGCTATTTCTGGTAACTTATTAAAAAACGATGAGGGTTTTAGTTCATAACCATCAATATCAAGAATATCGAAGTCATCTTCTCCAAAAAATAAAACTTCATCCATAAATTACTACCTCATTATGTTTAAATTATTAGAAATATTATACCATATTAAACAAAATTATGATTTTGATTTTTCTTTAATAGTATTTATCCAATCATTTTTACTAGAATCTAACATAGAATAACACTATCCCATACAATTGACAGCCCAAATCTTTCAGAATAGAACAATCCTAACTATCGAATACCCTAACTTCATAAATATCTATGCAATTCTAGGTTTAGAATTCCTATAAACTAAATGTTTTGGCACTCTTCTAAGCCATTGATTGCCTTAAATGTTAATTTTTGAAGGATTCTAAAGCTAGAATAGTTCCATCACAATCAGTTTTGAATGATTCACAATTTAGAAACACTATAGGTTTACTCTTGTTAAAATAAAAAGGAACTGCCCAAAGCAATCCCTTTTTATTTACTTAAAATTTGATAGTTGAGATAATCAATAGCCCACCTATAAAAAGTGTTATAGTAAAATTCCTTATTTATTGATTTCAAGCTCAGACAACTGTGTTTGAATAACTGACAGTTCTGCACCAGCCTGAAGAAGAGCAGCTGCAGTATAAGCACCTTCTACAATTGGAACCCTATTGATGATGATACTTTTATCACTGAAATCAGTCACCATTTCTAAGTTCATTTTAGCAGAACCCAGGTCAAAAAAGGCTAATAAGGTATCTGCTGGATTTTCGGAAACAACCCTATCTACTTGATCAAAACTTGTTCCAATTCCTCCATCTTCGGTTCCCCCTACATAAGTAATCGGAACATCCTTAGCTACTTCACTAATCAGTTCAACAAGACCTTCTGCAATGTTTTTGGAATGTGAAACGATAACAAGACCAATACTTCCCATTAAACCACCCCAGTTTCTAAAAGAGCAGTAAAGAGTAATCCTGATGAGAATGATCCAGGATCAATATGTCCAAGAGAACGTTCCCCTACATAAGATGCCCTTCCTTTAGTTGCAAGTAAATCTTTGGTAGCATTCACTACCTTATCAATAACCTCTTGAGTCAATTGACCAGCAGACAAAGCAACAATAACAGAAGTCCAAACATCAACCATTGTCTTTTCTCCAACTTCTGCTTTCCCACGTTTGACAATCATATCCAAACCGCTTTGTAATATTTCCTCTATTTTCGAATTAGAATCAGCCTTGGCCATGCCCATAAAAGCAGAGCCATACAAGGGACCAGAAGCACCGCCCACCTTACTCAGTAATTGCATTGAGACAAGTTTAAACACATCACTGCTTGTTTCAAATTGCTTTCCTTCTAAGTTCTCCATAACTGCAGCCATGCCACGCGCCATATTTCCACCGTGGTCTCCATCTCCTATAGGGGTGTCTAGCTCACTAAGGTAATCTTTCTGTTCTTGAATCTTTTCATTAAAAAGCTTCATCCATTCAAGAGCTTGTTCAGCATTCATGAAACATTTCCTCCTTGAGTTTTACCAAGCTGGTGTAGTAACAGGTGCATTTAGAGCATTCAACCACTCATCATCTGCCAATCGAATCAATGTTAATGACAAACCAGCCATATCGATTGAAGTCATATAGTTTCCAATTTTCTTAAACGCCAACTCAACACATTTTTCATGGAGTAATTTAGCCACATCATTTGCAAATACGTATTGTTCCATAAGAGGAGTGCTTCCTAAACCATTGATGAGAAGTCCATAGCGTTCACCAGATTTAAGTTGGAAACCTTCAGATAGTTTTTCAACCAATTCTGAGGCCAATTGTGCTGAAGGTTGCATTTTCTCTTTCTTATATCCCGGTTCACCGTGGATACCAACTCCGTATTCAAATTTATCATCTTCTAGAACAAAACCTGGTTTCCCAACCTCAGGAACGGTTGCTCCAGACAGGGCCAGCCCAATTGTTTTAATTTCTAAGACAAGTTTATCGGCCAAGTCCTTCATTTCAGCCAATGATTTACCAGAACGGGCCGCATCACCTAAAATTTTATGGACTAAAATAGTACCTGCAACACCTCGACGACCTTGGGTATAGAGACTATTTTCAACAGCGATATCATCATCAACCACAACGCTTGCTACATCAACACCTTCCATTTCAGCAAGTTCTTGTGCAATTTCAAAGTTCATAATGTCACCAGAATAGTTTTTGATGACCATGAAAACTCCAGCACCTTCATCAGCCGCCTTAATGGCTTCTAAAATTTGGTCTGGAGTAGGTGAAGTGAAGACTGCTCCACAAATGGCAGCAGACAACATTCCATCTCCTACAAATCCAGCATGACTTGGTTCATGTCCTGAACCTCCACCTGAAATAAGTCCAACTTTTCCTGTCTTTTCTGCCTTTCTAACGATGACATCAAAACCATCTAAGCGTTCTACCAAGTCATCATGCATGAATGACAATCCCTGCAACATTTCATCAACAACTTGTGTCGGTTCATTTATAATTTTTTTCATGAGAAACTCCTTTCGGCATCTACCTTTGTTTTCGTTTTCATTATATATTTTTTATCGCTGGCTGATAAGGGACAGATTCTATTATTTGTCCCCTTTTAAACCCGTTTAAAACATTTTTTTGGTAAAATGAAGTAAGTAAAAGAAAGGTTTCCTATGGCATCATCACTCATTACAAAAAAACGGATTGCCAAGGCATTTAGAGACCTATTAGCTACTAGAGAATTTGACAAAATCTCTATTGTAGATATCATGGAATCAGCTGGCATTCGTAGACAGACCTTTTATAATCACTTTCTTGACAAATATGAACTGCTAGACTGGATATTTGAAACTGACTTAACCGAGTATATTACCAATAACTTGGACTTCATTTCAGGCCAAAAACTATTACAAGAATTATTTTTTTATTTCGAACAAGAGCGTGACTTTTATATTCAACTTTTTGATATTCAAGGGCAAAATAACTTCTATGACCACTTTATCAGCTACTGTCGCTTGCTTGTATCAAAAATTTTAAGAGAATACGGTCAGATTGATATCGATTCATCTGCTTATACTTGTTTTTTGTTAGACTATCATTCACATGCTCTAGCAGAAATCGTGAAGGCTTACGTCAATAAAAAAAGTCCAGTTCCACAACCAGACTTTCTAATCATGACAATTATTGGAAAGAGACCACAATGACATTTATTTCAAATCATAAACAGAAAATTATTTCAAGTTACATTTCAGCAACTGTTAGCAGTCATCCCGAATTAGAAAAACACCCTACTTTACCATTAGTCTATCAAAAAAATCGAAATCCTCATCAGGTTCCAATCTTGTCGGGTGGAGGTTCCGGTCACGAACCTGCGCATATTGGATATGTGGGAGAAGGAATGCTTACTGCTGCTATCTATGGCCAATTATTTACTCCACCTACAAGAACTGAAATCTTAGAGTCCATTCGTTTTTTAAACAATGGTCACGGTGTCTTCATCATTGTAAAAAATTTCGAAGCAGACATCAAAGAATTTAGCTGGGCCATTAACACCGCTAGACAAGAAGGAATTAAAGTCGGCTATAGTCTAGCACACGACGATATTTCTATTGAACCTCACAATAGATTTCAAATTAGAGGAAGGGGACTTGCAGGGACAATCTTACTTCATAAAATCCTAGGATATGCAGCTCAAAATGGTGCCGACATAGAGCAACTAACTGATTTAGGTCATGAACTTGCTCCCGAAATCGCAACAATTGGCTTTGCAACGAAAGCTGCTAGTCTCCCCCAAGCCCCCCTTCCACTATTTAACTTGGAAGAAGGAAATATTTCTTATGGTATTGGGATACATGGCGAAGAAGGCTATCGTATCGTCCCATTCCAATCATCGGAAATCCTTGCAAATGAAATTATAAGTAAATTAAGATTGCACTATCATTGGAAAAAGGGTGATCAATTTATATTGCTTGTAAATAATCTAGGTACTACTACCAACCTAGAAATGGGCATATTTATCAATGACATCCTTCAACTCTTAGAAATTGAAGGAGTCACTATTACCTTTATAAAATCAGGAACATTTATGACCAGTCTAGATATGGCAGGTATATCCGTAACTCTTTGCCCTGTAAAAAATAAGCAATGGTTAGAAGCGCTCAATGCTCCAACGACAGCTTTTGCATGGTAATTTGCTTGTATAACTCAAAAGGGCTACATCACTTGATAGCCCTTTGCTTTTATCTTATACTCAATGAAAATCAAAAAGCAAACTAGGAAACTAGCCGCAGGCTGTACTTGAGTACGGCAAGGCGACGTTGACGCAGTTTGAATTTGATTTTCGAAGAGTATTACGTTTAAAAGAACTCATTCTTGCAATTTCAAAAAGTCCATCTATCCCTTACAATTCTTCCGATGAGCTTTGAGTTTTTTCAGAGCCCAATCATAGTGGCTTGACGTGCTACTAACAAAGTAGGAACCTAGACTTGTCCCACCCGTCCACTTATAGACACCTTTGGTAAAGAGTTCGTCATTGCTAAAAACTTCTATCAACTCTAAAACCTCCCTATGTGATTGTTCTAGGAGTCTAGTCGCTTCTTCTAAGGAGGTTTTCTGGTGCTTCTTCCAAAAAGCGACATTCATTTCTCGATAAGTTTTCCAATTATAAGGTTCAGGGAGAAAAGGTCTTTCGTGACCTTTTTGATTAGAATAAACCCAAGTCAAAAGCAACTGATGCCATTCATAAAGATGGATCAAGACATCCCGTAGATTTTTATCCCTTTTCCAGTGAGCTTCTTTTTTCTTTGGGTCTCTTGAAAAATCAAATGGAGTCTGTAGCTCATCTTCACTTAGTTGGGAGATGAAACGATTGAGCTTTTCATAGTTTTCCTTAGAGGCCAGCATTAGATCCTCTTTTGTTTTCGGTCTAGGCACAGGAGTACTCCCTTCATATTACTAGTTATTATTAGAGATTTTTTATCCTTTAAATCTCTACAACTTATCCTTTAATTTCTCAACAAAGAGATAGGCTGCTGGACAGGTCAAGGTATTCTTAATCGTCAAATGGTTGATTTGATGGATCTTTTTGCGGTCAGTATGAGGGAATTCACGACAGGCCTTTGGACGAACGTCATAGATAGAACAAAGGTTATCTCCTCCTAAAAATGGGCAGGGCATGGATTTGAAAACCTTATCTCCATCTTCATCTACCTGCAGAAACTCCGCTTCAAAAGCTGGTAATTTCATCTTAAAATACTTGGCAATTCGTGTAATATCCGCTTCTTTAAAGTCGGGTCCCAAAGTCTTACAACAGTTGGCACAGGCCGTACAATCAATCTCCGCAAAGACTTCTTGGTGAATCTGCTGGGCTATCTTATCTAGATTTTTTGGTGGCTTTTTCTTTAGATTGGCTAAAACTTTTCGATGCTCCTTCTGCTTTTGCAAGGCTAGCTGGTGGTAATACTCAATATCAATTTCTTTAGACATGGTTTCTCTCTTATTCTATTTGTTTCCCCCTATTATATCATGCCTCTGACTCATTGAAAAGTGGACTTTATAAGACCATACTTTTCCAAAATGCGTCAAAAAAACCTTGCAACTAGGTTACAAGGTTAATGACATTAATCAAAGTTAACGTATTCTTTTTGAAGTTCAAGAACTTCTTCCATTGTTGAACACTCTGTAAGGGCACGGTTAGCGTACTCTTCCATCTTAGCAGTATCCAATTTCTTCATCAAGCTACGTGTACGAAGTACTGATGTTGCTGACATAGAAAATTCATCCAAGCCCATTCCGACAAGAAGTGGAACAGCTTTTTGGTCACCAGCCATCTCACCACACATACCAGCCCATTTACCTTCAGCGTGAGCTGCCTTGATAACGTTGTTGATCAAGCGAAGGATTGATGGGTTATATGGTTGGTAAAGGTATGAAACTTGCTCGTTCATACGGTCTGCTGCCATTGAGTATTGGATCAAGTCGTTTGTACCAATTGACATGAAGTCTACTTCTTTTGCAAATTGGTCTGCAAGCATGGCTGCTGCAGGGATTTCAATCATGATACCAACTTGGATATCATCCGCAACTGCAACACCTTCAGCAAGAAGGTTTGCTTTTTCTTCTTCATAAACTGCTTTAGCTGCACGGAATTCTTTCAAAAGGGCAACCATTGGGAACATGATACGCAATTGACCATGAACAGAAGCACGAAGAAGAGCACGGATTTGTGTACGGAACATTGCATCTCCAGTTTCAGAAATAGAGATACGAAGAGCACGGAATCCAAGGAATGGGTTCATTTCATGTGGCATATCGAAGTAAGGAAGTTCCTTATCTCCGCCGATATCCATTGTACGAACAACCACTGGTTTACCATTCATTCCCTCAAGAACAGCCTTGTATGCTTCATACTGCTCATCTTCTGTTGGGAAGTCTTGAGAATCCATGTACAAGAACTCTGTACGGTAAAGTCCAACAGCTTCTGCACCGTTGTTGTTAACACCTTCAACGTCTTTTGGAGTACCGATGTTAGCAGCCAACTCAAAGTGTTTACCGTCAGCAGTCACTGTTTGAGCATCTTTCAAAAGTGCCCATTCAGCTTTTTGTTTAGCATAAGCTTCACCAGCTGCTTTAAATTCTGCCGCTTGTTCATCTGTTGGGTTGATAATCACTTCACCAGTAATTCCGTTAACGGCAAGGATATCACCGTCTTTGACGATTTCAGTGATGTTATTTGTTCCCAATACAGCTGCAATTTCAAGTGTACGTGCCATGATAGCTGAGTGGCTTGTACGTCCACCGATGTTTGTGACAAAAGCTTTTACAAAGTTTTTGTCCAATTGAGCTGTATCAGATGGTGTTAAGTCATGTGCAATCACGATTACTTCTTCATTGATAGAAGCTGGGTTTGGCAATTTCTTACCAAGAAGGTTTGCCAAGACACGTTTTGTCACGTCGCGGATATCCGCTGCACGTTCTTGCATGTATGGGTTGTCTTCCATACCTTCAAAGATCGTGATGAACATGTCAGTCACTTCTTTAAGACCTGCTTCTGCATTGACTTTCTTAGCACGAATTGTTTCTTTAATCTGACCAATCAATTCTGGGTCAGAAAGAACCATCAAATGAGCGTCAAAAACTTGAGCCGCTTCTTCACCAAGCGTACCTACAGCTTTCTCGCGGATAAGAGAAAGCTCGTTTTGAGAAGCTTCAAGAGCAACATCCAAACGAGCCTCTTCTGCGTTTGTATCTTCGACTGAAACAGTTTCGAATGACAAATCCGGTTGAACGAGTAGATATGCTTTTGCAACTGCAACACCGTCAGATGCTGCGATTCCTTTAAGCATTTCTGTCATTTCCCTTATGCCAATCCTTCTTTTTCCATTGTTTCTGAGATTGCAGCGATAGCGTCATCTGCATCTGCACCTTCAGCTGAGATAGTTACGTCAGCACCTTGGCCAACACCAAGACTCATAACACCCATAATTGATTTAAGGTTAACTGATTTACCTTTGTACTCAAGAGTGATATCTGAAGCAAATTTGCTAGCAGTTTGCACCAACAATGTTGCTGGACGTGCGTGAATACCTGTTTCTGCCACTACGTGGAAATCTTTAGAAGCCATAGTTTGACTCTCCTTTTGTTCTTTCTTTTTTGAGTTATATGTGATAACCCTTACAATTTGGTATTATACCATCTTCTAGGATTTTTTTCAAGCATTTTCTGGATTTTCCTTCAATTTCCTTTCAGATAACTTGCTGAAAATCTTCTATCCTAGATAACAAAACACAGGATATAGTTTCTTTAAAAACGATTTATAGGATAATCATTGCTGTTTTATAAAACAAACACTACATATTGTGTTTTGTGAGCTTGACTAGAAAAAAAGACCACTATATTTAGTTCAAATCATTGACAAAATTTTATTTTCTGATATACTAGGATAGAATTAAATTTTAAAGAGGAGTTACACAATGGTAACCGTTTATTCTAAAAACAATTGTGTCCAATGTAAAATGACCAAGCGTTTCTTGGACAGTAATAACGTTGAATATAAAGAAATCAATCTTGATGAGCAGCCTGAGTACATCGATCAAGTCAAAGAACTCGGTTTTAGCGCAGCTCCTATTATTCAAACACCAACTGAAGTCTTTTCAGGTTTCCAACCAGGAAAACTGAAACAATTAGCATAATCTTAGTACATCATCCAGAAGAAACTGCTTCTAGGGCTAACTTAGAAGCCTTTCTTTTGTAATTAGATAAGGGAAATTTTATGGGATTAAAACATCTTGAGGACGTGACTTACTTCCGTCTCAATAACGAAATCAACCGTCCTGTTAATGGACAAATCATGCTTCATAAAGATAAGGAAGCCTTGGATGCCTTCTTTAAAGAAAATGTCGTTCCAAACACTATGGTTTTTGATTCAATCAAAGATAAAATCAACTACCTCATTGAACACAACTACATCGAAACAGCCTTTATCAAGAAATACCGTCCAGAATTTTTGGAAGAATTGTCACAATTTATCAAAGACCAAAACTTCCAATTCAAGTCTTTCATGGCTGCCTATAAATTTTATAATCAATATGCCTTAAAGACTAATGACGGTGAATACTATCTTGAAAGCATGGAAGACCGTGTCTTCTTTAACGCCCTTTATTTTGCTGATGGGAATGAAGCTGTTGCAATCGATATCGCCAATGAAATCATCCACCAACGCTACCAACCTGCTACTCCTTCCTTCTTGAATGCTGGACGTGCTCGTCGTGGGGAGTTGGTATCTTGCTTCCTGATCCAAGTAACGGATGATATGAACTCTATCGGACGTTCAATCAACTCTGCCCTTCAACTTTCACGTATTGGTGGTGGTGTGGGAATTACCCTCAGCAACCTTCGTGAAGCTGGTGCACCTATCAAAGGCTATGAAGGAGCAGCTTCTGGAGTCGTTCCAGTTATGAAACTCTTCGAAGACAGCTTCTCTTACTCAAACCAATTGGGTCAACGTCAAGGTGCTGGTGTTGTCTACCTCAACGTCTTCCACCCAGACATCATCGCCTTCCTTTCAACTAAGAAAGAAAACGCCGATGAAAAAGTTCGTGTTAAGACCCTTTCACTTGGTGTTGTAGTACCTGATAAATTCTACGAATTGGCTCGTAAAAATGAAGAAATGTACCTCTTCAGCCCTTACTCTGTCGAAAAAGAATACGGTGTGCCATTCAACTACATTGACATCACTGAAAAATACGATGAATTGGTCGCAAATCCAAATATCCGTAAGACAAAAATCAAGGCGCGTGATTTGGAAACTGAAATCTCTAAATTGCAACAAGAGTCTGGTTATCCTTATGTCGTCAACATTGATACGGCTAACCGTGCAAATCCTGTTGATGGTAAGATTATCATGAGTAACTTGTGTTCTGAGATTCTTCAAGTGCAAGAACCAAGCTTGATCAACGATGCTCAAGAATTCCTTCAAATGGGAACAGATGTTTCATGTAACCTTGGTTCAACCAACGTGGTTAACATGATGACTTCACCTGACTTTGGTCGTTCTATCCGTGCTATGGTTCGTGCCCTTACTTTCGTTACAGATAGTTCACACATCGTAGCTGTTCCTACCATCGACCATGGAAATAGCCAAGCCCACACCTTTGGTCTCGGCGCCATGGGACTTCACAGCTACCTTGCCCAACAATTGATTGAATATGGATCGCCTGAGTCTGTTGAATTTACAAGCATCTACTTTATGCTTATGAACTACTGGACCTTAGTTGAGTCAAACAATATCGCGCGTGAACGTGGTATCACCTTCCACAACTTTGAAAAATCAGACTACGCTAAGGGAAGCTACTTCGACAAGTATGTAACTGGCGAGTTTGTTCCAAAATCAGACCGTGTTAAAGAACTCTTCAAAGATGTCTTTATTCCAAGCGCTGCTGACTGGGCTGAACTTCGCGACAAGATTCAAGCAGATGGTCTTTACCACCAAAACCGTCTAGCTGTTGCTCCAAATGGTTCGATCAGTTACATCAACGACGTTTCTGCTTCTATCCACCCGATTACGCAACGGATCGAGGAACGTCAAGAAAAGAAAATTGGTAAAATCTACTATCCTGCTGCTGGCTTGTCAACAGAAACCATTCCTTACTACACTTCGGCTTACGACATGGATATGCGTAAAGTGATTGATGTTTACGCCGCTGCAACAGAGCACGTGGACCAAGGACTTTCACTCACACTCTTTATGCGTAGTGACATTCCAAAAGGACTTTACGAATGGAAGAAGGAAAATAAACAAACGACACGTGACTTGTCTATCCTTCGCAACTACGCCTTTAACAAGGGTATCAAGTCTATCTACTACGTCCGTACCTTTACAGATGATGGTGGAGAAGTCGGTGCTAACCAATGTGAAAGCTGTGTGATTTAGTTTCTAGCATAGAAACACTATTTTTCCCTAAGCAGCACTGATAAAATCAAATCTACTAGGTCATAACATAATTTATGTAACATTTTAAAAGTCGGGCTTCCGACTTTTTGTGCGATACTCCTATAGAATTATGGTGAAATAGACATAATTGTGAGTTCGCAATACTAAACACAGAAAGAGATTTCAAATGGAAACTTACTACAAAGCCATTAACTGGAATGCCATCGAAGATGTCATCGATAAATCAACTTGGGAAAAACTGACGGAGCAATTCTGGCTCGATACACGTATTCCCTTGTCAAACGACTTGGATGACTGGAGAAAGCTATCTAACAAAGAAAAAGACTTAGTTGGAAAAGTTTTTGGTGGTTTAACCCTTCTTGACACTATGCAATCTGAAACTGGGGTTCAAGCCCTTCGCGCAGACATCCGTACACCACATGAGGAAGCTGTTTTCAATAACATCCAATTTATGGAATCTGTCCACGCTAAATCTTACTCATCAATCTTTTCTACCTTGAATACTAAGGCTGAGATTGAAGAAATTTTCGAATGGACCAATACCAATCCTTACCTACAAAAGAAGGCTGAGATT
Source organism: Streptococcus sp. 9903 (assembly GCF_013276625.1). Lineage (NCBI taxonomy): Bacteria > Bacillati > Bacillota > Bacilli > Lactobacillales > Streptococcaceae > Streptococcus > Streptococcus sp. 9903. The sequence goes on from NZ_VMLI01000002.1 coordinate 106,523, forward strand.
GTCAACGAAATCTACCTAAACGGCAGCCCACTTGAAAAGAAAGTTGCCAGCGTCTTCCTCGAAACCTTCCTCTTCTACTCTGGTTTCTTCACTCCCCTCTACTATCTCGGTAACAACAAACTAGCCAACGTTGCAGAAATCATTAAATTGATTATTCGTGACGAGTCTGTTCACGGAACTTACATTGGTTACAAATTCCAACTTGGTTTCAATGAATTACCTGAAGAAGAGCAAGAAAAACTCAAAGAATGGATGTACGACCTACTCTATACTCTTTATGAAAATGAAGAAGGCTACACAGAGAGTCTTTATGACGGTGTTGGTTGGACTGAAGAGGTTAAAACCTTCCTTCGCTACAATGCCAATAAAGCTCTCATGAACATGGGACAAGATCCACTTTTCCCAGATTCAGCTGAAGATGTCAACCCAATCGTTATGAACGGTATTTCAACAGGAACTTCCAACCATGACTTCTTCTCTCAAGTCGGAAATGGTTACCTTCTTGGCGAAGTTGAAGCCATGCAAGATGATGACTACAACTACGGTTTGGACTAATTCTCCACCACTCTTAACCATCAAAAAGTAAACTTGAAACAACAAAATAATAATCTAATAAAATATCGAAGTTTTGAAAACAAACCTCGATATTTTTGTTTTTGTTTTATTTTGTTGTTTTTGTATTTGAATGATGAGCTAGTTTATGGTAAGATAGTAGTAGGAAACGAGGTGATAATATGCTCAAACAAGAAAAATTAACCAAAATTTTAGAGACAGTAAATAGTAAAGGAACCATAACGGTTAAACAGATTATGGACGAAATAGCCGTTTCAGATATGACTGCAAGGCGCTATTTACAGGAATTAGCTGATAAAGATTTGCTGATTCGTGTGCATGGTGGAGCTGAAAAACTTCGAACCAACTCCCTTTTGACTAATGAGCGATCAAATATTGAAAAACAAGCCCTCCAAACGGCAGAAAAACAAGAAATAGCCCGTTTTGCAGGCAGTCTAGTAGAAGAAAGAGAAACTATTTTTATTGGACCAGGAACAACATTAGAATTTTTTGCACGTGAGTTGCCTATTGACAATATCCGCGTCGTGACCAACAGTCTACCTGTTTTTCTGATTTTAAGCGAACGAAAATTAACAGATTTGATTTTGATAGGTGGAAATTATCGCGATATTACAGGTGCTTTTGTTGGCACATTGACCCTACAAAATCTCTCTAATCTCCAATTTTCTAAAGCTTTCGTTAGCTGTAATGGTATTCAAAACGGGGCTCTAGCTACTTTTAGCGAGGAAGAGGGAGAGGCTCAACGCATCGCTTTAAATAATTCTAATAAAAAATATTTGCTCGCAGATCATAGTAAGTTCAATAAGTTTGATTTTTATACTTTTTATAATGTATCAAATCTTGATACTATTGTTTCAGATTCTAAACTAAGTGATTCAATCCTTTTTGAGCTATCTAAACTTACTAAAGTCATCAAGCCTTAATAAACCTGAAAGATTCTAGTTAACAACTCAATTTCAGAAGTAAATCTTCCCACAATAAAACGCATAGTATCAAGGTTTTCAACACCTGATATTATGCGTTTTTCTGTATCAAAGACTTTTTGCCCAATTGCTTTATCTGCAACCTCAAAGCTATGCATTGAGAAACCTGCGACTCGCTTCCTAGTTTAAAGTTGCTCTTTGATTTTCATTGAGTATAAGCAAGGTGATTAGATAAGAGTTTTGCAGCGTACTAGGTATAAGATTTAACTTTTTTGGAAATTGGTTACGATTGTTGAAACGGCATAAAATCTGAATCAAAGGAGATAGTATCCCATTCTTCAGGATTGATAAAATTTAAAAATAGATTTTTAAATTCTTCCAGCTCATAGTCTGAATGACAAATCCATTCTTTACCGGTCGAGACATACCATTTCCCAAGGCTTTTCAGTTCTTCATTCGTCAAACACGGTATTTGAGAACATTTTTCAAAGTTGATAATATAAACTTTTTCATAAATAGATTGGATAAAATTTTTGAACATCTTTTTGCCTCACTAAAATTCTATATCTAATGACTCATTCTACTACTCAATCACTTGAGTTTCCGCTACTTTCTTGTACCAATGAGCTGATTTCTTCGGATAACGTTCTTGCGTTTCAAAGTCTACATAGAAGAGACCATAACGTTTCTCATAACCGTTTGACCATGAGAAGACGTCCATCAATGACCAAATAAAGTAACCTTTTATATTCGCTCCATCTGCAATCGCATCAGACAAAACCTCTAAGTGTTGTTTGACATAATCAATACGGCCATCATCGTAAACAGTGTTATCAACGAACTCATCTTTATATCCAAGACCATTTTCAGTGATGTAGATTTTCTTATAATTAGGATAATCTTTCTTCACGCGCATGATTTGGTCATACAAACCTTGAGGGTAGATAATCCAATCCCAATCCGTACGTGGTACATAATCAGGAGCTACACGACGACCAACACCTTTGATTTGGTATTTAGAACTTCCTTTCTCACCCTTACCATTATGGATGATTTCAGTTTCTCCATCAAAGGCTTCCATCCAGTCACTCATATAGTAGTTAATTCCAAGGAAGTCATTCAAGTCTTTTGCGGCTTCTAATACTTCGAAATCTTCGTCACGCAAGTCAAGCTTTCCACCATTGGCAGCCAAGATAGCCTCTACCCCTGCCAGGGTCTTTTCAGAATAGTGACCCAGATAAGTTGCATCCAAGATAAATTTATTGTGAATAATATCTTCCAACTCTGCTGCACGAACATCTGCTGGATTTTTAGGATTCAAAGGATACTTAGTTGGTAGAGCGTGAACAACACCAATTTCACCTTTATAACCTTTATCTTTATATAGCTTAACTGCACGCGCATGAGAAACCATCATATTGTGGTGCGATTGGAAAACTTTGGCAAGGTCGTACTGAATACCTGGAGGGAATTTCCCAACCAAGTATTGACCATCACCAATTGGCCCAATTTCATTAAAGGTTGTCCAATAGTTTACTTCTGGAAATTCTTCAAAACAGAAGGCAGCGTAGTCTACAAAGTGTTCGATATTTTCACGGTTTAAGAAGTCTCCATTTGAGTGGAGAGCTTCTGGCGTGTCAAAGTGATGAAGAGTTACAAAGGGCTCAACATGACGTTTGTGACACTCTGCAAATAAATTATGATAAAACTCAACACCTTTCTGATTTACTTGACCATAACCAGTCGGGAAAATACGTGACCAAGCAATAGAAATTCGAATGCCATTGACACCATACTCTTCTGCTAGCTTGAGGTCAACTGGATATCGATTGTAAAAATCACTGGCTGGTTCGGCAGTGTACCAGTAGTTATCTTCAAGATACTTATCCCACGCAACTGGTCCTTTTCCATCAGTATGTGTAGCACCTTCTGCTTGATAGGCAGCTGTTGCGCCACCGAAAATAAAATCTTTTGGTAATGTTTTTGTCATTTTTTTCACCTATTTCTTGATTTAAATAAAATAAAAGTGAGAGGAGAGGAGTCAGTGAGCCATCCTTCTCCATCTCACTTCTTGTAGCAAGTCACCGAATTGTGACATGGGGAGGTAAAAACGATATCTTTTTACCGACGAATTAATAAGGCGATTAGGAAATTCGCCATAGCGATTTCCGTAACGATAGGAGATTATTTCAGAGTCCCTATTATTAATCGAATTGTGACATGAGGAGGTAAAAACGATAATCTTTTTACCGACGAATTAACAAGGCGATTAGGAAATTCGCCATAGCGATTTCCGTAACGATAGGAGACTATTTCAGAGTCTCTAGCCTTAATCGAATCGAGCTTGTACAAATGCAAGAGCACCTTTTCCATCACGGGTTAATTTGATGTATTGAGCGCCTTCTGTTTTCGCAAGTTTAATACCGAGTTTATCAGTTTCTGCTTTCATATCTTCAAAGTTTGAAGCAACTTGAGGGGCAAGGATAACTAGATCAAACTCTGGTAACATTTCACGGTGAGCACCATAGCCACCTGCTGCTGCTTTCACAGGGACATTGTATTCTGCAGCTGCCTTGTTCAAAGCATTTGCAAGAAGTCCACTTGTCCCTCCACCTGCACAGAGAACGAGGACATTTGTTTCTTCAGTGATGGTATTTTGTGCTGCATCGACACCCGCTTTTTCAAGAATAGCATCCGCTTTTGCAGTGTTGAAGTTTGCAGCAACTTTTTCTTTCAATTCATCATTAGATTTACCTGAACGCTCTTCTTCAAGAATTTGTTCATCATATACTTTAAGGAATGGATAGTAAATGACTACGTCAACCACGATTAGAAGTGCAGCAAGAATGAATGATAGAACCTGGAAGTTCGTACCAAGAACTAGACCTAGTGGAGCTGGAGTTGTCCAAGGTAGATTCGCAGTAAATGAGTTCATTCCAAGAGTTTCGATAAAGAATTTAAAGATCCATACGTTTGCGATTGGAGCAAAGATAAATGGAATGAAGAAGATTGGGTTCAATACAAGTGGTGCACCAAACAAGATTGGTTCATTTACACCGAAGAAGGTTGGAACTACTGAAGCACGACCGATTGCACGGTTACGTTTGGATTTTGTCAACCACATGAACATGAATGGAACAACCAGTGTCGCACCAGTACCACCCATGGTAACGATAAACATTTGTGTACCAGAAGTAAGAATCTTGTCAGCGTGCATTCCTTGTTGGAGAAGGTTCAAGTTGACTTCTGCATTGGCATAGGTAATAGCTGCGATAGCTGGTTCAACGATAGATGGACCATGAATCCCAACAAACCAGAAGAAGGCAAAGGCACCAAAGATAATGGTAATACCAAGATAGCCATCAGCTGCAGAGAATAATGGTGCAAAGAATTTACCGATTGATTCAGCTACGCTTGCACCCACAAAATGACGTGCTAGTAAATCAAGAGCATAAAGTGAAACAACTGAGAGAGTGAATGGAATCACATCTTTAAAGACTTGTGAGATATTTGGTGGAACTTCGTCAGGCATGCGAATGGTAACGTTGTTCTTAACACAGACCTTATAGATGGCTACAGTAACAAAGGCAGCAAGGAAGGCTGAAAGCAAACCTTTTGTCCCCAAGAATCCAGTAGCTAGACCATTTTCGATAGGGTCAGCTGCCAACATCAACAAACCAACAATTGCTGCCAACAATGTTGACATATAGTTGATTTGATTTGTTTTCTCCATGCTACGGTTTACTGAGTCGGTCAATGACTTAGCTGTTGTACCAGCTACCAACAAAGCCAAGATACCCATTGAATAGCTGTAAGGTTTCATGAGGAGATTAACAACATCATCAGACCATTTAAAGCCCCATGAGTTTGGTACAAAGGCGATTAAGATAAAGATACTTGAGAAGAGAATAACAGGCATACCTGCAATGAAACCATCACGAATAGCACGAAGATAGATATTACGAGATAATTTCTCAAAGAAAGGCTTTCCTTTCTCGATAAATGCAATTAGTTTGTTCATTATTTAACTCCTCTCTTATAAAGTTCGATTAAGTGGTGCATCAAATCTTTTAACAAGACAGTTGTCATCAAGTGGTCTTGGCCATGCATCATGGTCACACTATATGCTAAGTCCTCACCTGAAGCTTCCTTAGCCAATAGACTTGTTTGCGCGTGGTGAGCCTCTGCAATGCAAGAACCAGCTTCCTCAACTAAGCTATCTGCTTTCGCAAAATCACCAGCTTCAGCAGCCTTTAAAGCTTCCAAGAGTTTTGAACGAGCATCGCCAGCATAGGCTACGATTTCAAAACCTAACAATGTTACTTCTTCTCTATTCATGATAGAATTCTCCTTATATAGTTTTAAATAAATTTTTATGACAATAAACGTTGGATATGTAGAACTAGATAAACTCGTTCACTTTTATACAAATCAAGACCCGTATGTTGCGTAATCACATCATAGATCTTGGAACCAATCTCGAAGGCTTTTGGATAGGATTGTTTAATATGATCTTCCATATCCAGAAGTGATTGGTTATCATCTCTAGATCTGTCTAAATAATCCAAGAAATAATTCAAATGAATCATAAAACGATCATAGAAATGGTTATTCTCTTTAGTTCGTTGAATTGAATAGTCCGTTAGAACTTCTTCAACATTCCTCAGAATTTCTTTCCTCTTATCAATCGACTCCACAAGTTCCACTTCATTTTCACCTTCGGCATTAATGAAATGATAAGCAATCCGAATAATTTCGTCCTCAGGAAAATGATCTGCTAGCTTCTGACGGTAAATTTCAAAGGCTTCATTTGCGATTTGAAAAGCGACAGGATACTTGGCAGAAATATCTGGCAGATTGCTATCCTTGTACCTTCCTTGTGCTAGAGCTTGGTAAGAACAGTAAATATGATCTGTCAAGGTTACGTAGAGATACTCTTGAATCGGATAATGATATTTCTTTGATAGCTTATCAATGATTTCATAGGTCACTGTGATAAAATCAAGCGGAACATCTTTGAGGAGAGTCATAAAGTTTTCTCTGGACTCTTCGGTCTTCATCCGAAAGATTTTCTCAACCTGATGTTCAGCAATCAAATCTCCCTTCTTCTTTCCAAATGCAATCCCCTTACCAATCACAATCACTTCTTCTCCTTTATCATTTCTGACAAGCGAGACATTGTGATTCATTGGATTTAGAATTCGATACATGTCAACCTCCTTTTATATTTTAAAGGTATATGAGTATAAAAAATGACCACAAATGAACTAGAAAATCAGCCGATTTCTAATTCACCTGTGATCATGCCTAATATTACTTAGTAACACTCACCTTGTATTAACTTGTGATTTAAGTATAGCACAAGTAAGTTATTTTGTAAACCTTTACATACAACTTTTTTTAATTTTTTTAGATTCATGTTCCTAACCTAGGAGGACTTGCTTACACGCGTTCTTTCCATGAAGTCGCTGTTATTTGAAGAACTTTATTGAGTTCGTCAATGTTTTCAAAACCAGTTGTGCGAAGCCATTCGCGAGCTGCTGCTTCACCATCTTTGATGTATGCTTCAACTGATCCAGCCCATGTAGCACGGCCACAAAGAACACCGTTAAAGTTTGCACCTGATTCATGAGCAAATACAAGAGTATCTTGGAAGAGTTTAGCTGATACACCAGCACTCAAGTAGATGTATGGCAAGTTAGTTGCTTCATCTTGTGCTTTGAAGAAGGCTGCTGCTTCTTCACGTGTATAAACTACTTCACCTTCAGCAAAGCCTTCAACATATTTAATGTTAACAGGAACTTCTACTTTCAAGACATCAATGTTAAAGCGTGGGTCTGAGAAGACTTTCATAGCACCAATAACTTTGTGTGGTTTTACTTTAGCATATTCTACAGAACCAGCGTCAGCAATTTTTTCATCGTAAGCAAGGATTTCAAGGAAGAATGGGATATCTTCAGCCACACATTCAGAACCGATACGTTCGATGTAAGCCTGTTTTTCTTGGTTGAGTTCGTCTGAGCTATCTACGTCATAGTAAAGCAAGAATTTAACTGCATCTGCACCTTCTTCTTTAATACGTTTTGCAGACCAAACATCCAAGCAGTCTGGCAAGCGTTTTGTGCTTGTTGTGTCATAACCTGTTTTTTCATAAGCAAGGAGAAGACCAGCTTTTTCATCAAGAGCTTTAGTTGCTGGAAGTCCATACTCAGGGTCAAGAAGCATTGATGAAGCGTATTTAGTCAATTCATCTGCTACCAAAACTTTCAGTTCTTCCATTTGAGCTACAGTTGGTTCTTCTGTTTGGTGTTGAGCCATGAGGCGTTTCAAAGCACCACGTTGGTCAAATGCAAGAGCTGAGATGATACCATTTTCATCAGAAAGTTTTTCTAAGCGTGCACGTTTTTGTTCTGTTAAAGCCATTTTATACCTCTTTTACTATTAATTGATCATATAGAGCTTGATAGTTGGCCATGTTGACATGACCAGTCATTTTTTCTTGAGCATTGAGCATACCAAGGACATTTGCCTTGATGAGTAATTCTGCATCCGATTCTTTGTGAAGAAGTCCTGAAGAAATTCCTGCTACAGTAGAATCTCCAGATCCAACAGGGTTGACTACCTGAATTCTAGGAATATCTACCTTGTAGAAAGTGTCACCATGTTTGGCAAAGGCACCGTTGGCACCAAGTGAAACGATAATCCATTCAATCCCTGCAAACAAAGGTTCTTGAAGGACTTCTTTTAATTCATCCAAATCCTCAGAAACTTCTCTTCCTAGAAGTTGAGACAATTCCTCATTATTTGGTTTGATGACTGTTGGTTTATGTGGTGATTCAAGAACCGCCTGAAGTGCTGCACCAGAGCAGTCCAAGACAACAGGCTTGCCAGCTTGATTAGCAAGTTCTACCAAGCTCGCATAGTAATCAACTGGAAGACCAGCGGGTAAACTACCTGAGATAGCTACTACTTCAACAGACTCCAGAAGATTTTTGAAATGTTCCAAAAAGTCTTGACCTTCCTGTTCCAATACTTCAGGACCTTTTTCAAGAACTTCTGTTTGGTTGTCTCCGTGAAGAATAGCGATACAGTTCCGAGTTTCCCCCTGAATTGAGAAGAAATCTTTCTTTACTTGATCATCGATATGTTCAACCAAAAACTCACCAAGTTTACCACCAACTAAACCAGTAGCAAGAACAGAATCCCCAAATTCTGAAAGTACTCGGGTAACATTGAGTCCCTTACCACCAGCCGTTTTGGTTACATCAACCACACGATTGACAGTATCAATCTTTAACTCATCCAAGGGATAGGAAATATCAATGGATGGGTTCATTGTGACTGTTAAAATCATAGGTCACCTCTTAGTCGTGGTATTCTCCGCGATCCCATTTTTCAAGGAATTCAGTGAAGAAGTTTGCGTCTGTTTGTTGAGCATTGTGGCTTTCAAGGTGTTCAATTTTCGCAATCAATTTCTTGTTTTCTTCAGATGGTTTGTATTCAGCATGAATGAAAGCTTCGATGATATCACACATAAGCAATTCACCAGTAATCTTACCACCAAAACCGATAACGTTGGCGTTCAATTGTTCTTTAGCATAAAGGGCTGTTGTCATATCACGAACCAAGGCAGAACGGACACCTGGAACTTTATTTACAGCGTTGTTGATACCAACACCAGTACCACAGATACATACCCCAAGATCAGCTTGACCGCTAGTTACAGCTTCCCCTACTTTTTTACCAAAGATTGGGTAGTGAGTACGTGTATGGTCATATGTACCAAAGTCAATAACTTCATATCCTTTTGATTTCAAAAATTCTGAAACCGCCATTTTTTCATCTGTTACGATGTGATCACATCCAATTGCAATTCTCATTTTTAACTTACCTTTCTTACTGTAATCTAATTAGCACATTTTGTTCAACATGTCGACCCGAATTTGGTGACGTCCACCATCGTATTTACCGTTAACAAATCCTTTAGCGATGTTTTTAGCCAATTCATCACCAACAAGTTGTGCACCCATAGTGATCATACGTGAGTTGTTGTGGCCACGAGTCATATAAGCTGAACGTTCGTCAGATACTTCTGCAGCAACCATTCCTTTGATCTTAGTTGCGACCATAAATGGACCAGCTCCATAAGCATCAATCACGATACCAAGGTTTTGTTCTTCTTTGTTTACTTCTGCAGCGACAGCAAGAGTCACATCAACAAAGTCTTGACCTTCAGCTGTAACATCCACAACGTGGAAGTTTTCTTTTTCCAAGAAGTCTTTCACAACTTCTTTCAATCTCAAACCTGCAGCATCTGCACCGATAACAATAGACATATTGTATACTCCTTTTTATTTTTTCTATGCTGGATTCCAGCAGTGTATTGACTGTCTTTAAAAAACAGTCAATTAGTCCTTACAAACATAATATACTACTATTGTTTGAAAAAGTCAACAGTTTGTGTTTGTTTTTGTTATTTATTTTTTACTTTTTTATAAAACTTCTATCTCAAAACCTAATTCTTCAACCTGATTGGCTTCTAAGAGACGAACATTCTTCTTATCTTCTAAATGATCTCCTTCTTCAAGGGATGTTGACAAGCCAGACCATGGTTCAAAGGCAATGAAAGGTCCCTTGTTCAAAGTTGACCAGATGATGATGTTTGGAAACTCTGCAAAGTGCACTTTCAATCCCTTATCATGTTTACGAGAACGAAGGGCAATTGTTCGAGATTGCAATTCATCCAAAGTCACTGCATCTGTGCTGAAAAGATCATAGCTTAGGTCTAATTCTTTTTGATTCTCTAACCATGGACTTCTATCTTGAAAGTCAAGCATCCCCGTTTCTGGGAAAGGGCGTGGAACAGAGCAAGTCTCTTCTTTCTCAAACTCTAAATAGTAATCTTCATAGACCTCATCATCCAGTAGAGGACAATTAAATCCTGGATGTCCACCAATAAAGTAAGGCATGACCTTGCTAGTTTCTTTATTAAATATTTTGTATTGAGTCCGTACTGTCTTGCCAGTAAGGCTATAAGTGATTTCTAGGCGGAAATGATAAGGATAGTTTTGATAGCTATTCTCATCGTCTTCAATTGCAAAAGTTACACTCTTGTCTGTCTGTTCAACTAATTCAAATTCTTTCTTACGAACCAAACCATGACGAGGAATCTTTCCTTGGATTTCTTGTCCATTATCATCTATATAAAGTGCTATATCCTCTCTCAATGAACCACAAATGGGAAAAAGAACAGGAGCTTGTCCACTCCAATAAGTAGCATCCCCCTGCCACAAATACTCAAGTCCCTCAGCATCTTTTATAGAAGAAAGAGCCCCACCAAAACTGTTAAATTGAACTCTTAATTGTTCTGATTTTAATTCAATTACCATTATTTTCTCCGATTTCTTGATAGTTTATAAAAAACTAGGCTGTCACTCCTAAACGGTATGACAACCTAGTTTCAACAATTTACACTCTGCGAAAATCCAATTCAAACTTCGTCAGCGTCGCCTTGCCGTACTTTAGTACAGCCTGCGGCTAGCTTCCTAGTTTGCTCTTTGATTTTCATTGAGCTTACATTTTATAGGAGCGCATTATTTTGCTTTTGCTGCGTACTCTTCGTTACGTTTGATCATTTGTTTTCTGTACCAAGCAAAGATACCGATATAGAATACAAGGAAGACTACAGCACCAAGGATTGCTTTGATATCACCTGTTGTAGTGTTACCAATTGTCCAACCAAGAAGTTTTTCGATTGGTCCTTCAAGAGTTGAGTGAGTAATCAATTGAGTTTCACTCACACCTGCTGGGAAAGCACCTACACCTTTAGCAAGTTCTGTTGCAAATGGTGCAATAAGTGTACCTGAAAGAAGGAAGAGTGGCAACAAGAGTGTTCCGAAGATGATCATACGGAGCAATTTACCACGAGTTACAACCAAGAGAGCTGGAGTAACACCCATAGCAATGATACCTGCAAGTGGCAAGATACCATTTCCGACTTTTGAAAGAAGTACTGCTTCAACCAACATGATTGGTGCAAGTACGTTAGCACAAGCCCAAATTTCAGCACGACCAGCGATGAATGGCCAGTCAAGACCGATGTTGAATTTACGTCCTTGAAGACGTTTAGTAGCAACGTTTGTAATACCTTGTGAAAGTGGTTCTACTGCTGCGATGAACCAAGAACCGATAAGTGAGAAGAGTTCCAAAGATACACCGGCAGTCAAACCAAGAGACAACCATCCTTTAATAACTAGACGCCATTTATCTGCATCTTCAACACCTGCAATTGGATGTGGAGTTCCCATAATACCGATAACGATACCAAGGATGAAACCGATAAAGAATTTAGAACCCCAGAAACCGATTTTCTTGTTCAATTTTGCGGCGTCAAAGTCGTATTTATCAAGACCTGGGAAGAATTTTTCAAAAATCTTATCCAAAACCATGATAACTGGGTTCATCATGTAGTTCATGTGAGTTGAAGTCATTGGAGATGAACTTGGTGCATTAAGAAGGTCATCAAATGTAGGTTTCATCAAATCAGAGTTGATGATTTTAAGAACCCCAACAAGTACAATAGCTGCTGTAGCAATCAAGAGTGAAACCCCTTGGCTCACACCATTGTTGTCAGCATACCATTTAATCAAAAGACCTGTGATAGACAAGTGCCAGATATCAAAGATATCAACGTCAAGTGTATCTGTTTTCTTCATAGCAAGCATCACTATGTTGACAATCAACATGATGAGCAAGAAGTAAAGTGTCCAAGCAGAACCCCAAGTGATTGTAGCAAGTGGTGCCCAACCAACGTCGGTAATACTCAATTGAATACCAGTATTTTCAACGAATTTTGCAAGCGACGCTGAGAAAGCAGTGTTTAGCATACCGATGATAGCACCGATACCAGTAAGGGCGATGGCAAGTTTGATACCACCTTCAAGCGCTTTGGAGAATTTCACTCCAAAAAGTAGTGCCAATACTGTCAAAATGATCAACATGATGACAGGACCACCCATATCTAAGATAGGTGTGAAAAAGTCTTTGATTAGACCAAAGATTGCATCCATAACTGTTCCTCCCTTTTTATAGTTATATGAATGTTAACAAATTAAAATTAGCTTAACCCGTGTTCTTTAATAGCTGCTTCAATATTGTCAAATACTGGAGCACTCATAGCTGGGATACGGAATAAGATTGGTCCAGCTTCGATAACTGGAATACCTGGGTCAAAACCAAGGTCTGTCGCAGCAATTGGTGTGAAGATGTCATAACCTTTGATAAGGTCTTCGTTAACGTCTTTGACCATAACTGCATCACAGTGCACATCGTAACCACGGTTTGAAAGTTCTTCTTCAAGAGCACTTTTAATTTGGTGGCTTGAGTTAACACCTGCACCGCAGGCAGCAAGAATTTTAATCATATGGATCTCCTCCGATTTAATATTTTTAATAGACAAGATTAAGCGATTGCTTCAGCGATATAAGCATAGAGGGCTTCTGGTTCAGAAATTTTTGATAGGTCTTCAAGATGACCATTTCCTGTGAAGAAGTCCATCAACTGAGCAAGAATATTCGTTTGACTTGAACTTGAGTTATTAATGATAAAGAAGAGTAAAGATACTTCTACTTCCTTATCCGGCGCAATCATATTGTGGAAAGTCACCGGTTTCTCTAATCGAACGACCACAACTTTTTCAGCCAGATTATGAACAATATCTGTGTGAGGAATAGCTACATTCGGCAAATCCTTACCTAAAAATTCCATATCTAAGCCAGTTGGAAATGACTTTTCACGCGTGATCAAGGCTTCACGATAGGTCGGAGTTACGATTTCTCGTTCTTCCAATAAAGTTGCAACCTGATCAAAGAGATGTTCTTGATTATCCGCTTCTAAGCAAAACACAAGGTTTTTGTCAAAGAAATGATCTAATCCCATAAGGTTTTCCCTTCTTTCCATTAACTTTATGCCATAAGTATAACACTATATGAAATCGTTGTCAATAGTTTTCTGTTGATTTTTGTCTCTTTTTTTATATTTTTGTTGTGTTTATAGTTTGTTATATAAAAATAAACACACAAACAAATACTCCAAGTATTTTTTCTGTTCTAATACTCAATGAAAATCAAAGAGCAAACTAGGAAGCTAGCCGCAGGTTGCTCAAAACATGGTTTTAAGGTTGTAGATGAAACTGACGAAGTCAGTGATCATATCTACGGCAAAGCGACGCTGACGTGGTTTGAAGAGAGTTTCGAAGAGTATAAAAACTAAAAAAGCAGACCATCTAAGCCTGCTTTACTATTGATTCTTATACAAATTTCCTATTAACAAGAAAAACAATTCTGATAACTTATTCTTCATCCATACTCAAGACGCTGAGGAAGGCTTCTTGCGGAACTTCTACTGATCCGATAGCTTTCATACGTTTCTTACCAGCTTTTTGTTTTTCAAGGAGTTTACGCTTACGAGAAACGTCACCACCATAACATTTAGCAAGTACGTTCTTACGAAGGGCCTTAATATCAGTACGAGCGACAATCTTGTGTCCAATAGCCGCTTGGATTGGAACCTCAAATTGTTGGCGAGGGATGATTTTCTTGAGTTTATCAACGATGAGTTTTCCACGTTCGTAGGCAAAGTCCTTGTGAACGATAAAGCTGAGGGCATCCACCTTGTCTCCATTGAGAAGGATATCCATTTTGACCAGCTTAGAAGGGCGATATTCTGATAATTCGTAGTCAAAACTTGCATAACCACGTGTCGAAGACTTGAGTTTATCAAAGAAGTCGAAGACGATTTCAGCAAGTGGAATTTGATAGATGACATTAACACGGTTATCATCGATATAATCCATCGTCACAAAGTCCCCACGCTTGCGCTGTGCCAACTCCATCACTGCCCCGACAAACTCCTGTGGTACCATAATTTGCGCCTTAACATAAGGCTCTTCAATGGTCGCAATCTTAGTTGGGTCTGGAAACTCAGATGGGTTTGACACATCCATAGACTCACCGTCGGTCAAATTAACCTTATAGATAACAGACGGAGCTGTCATGATGAGGTCGATGTTGAACTCACGTTCCAAACGCTCTTGGATAACATCCATATGGAGAAGTCCAAGGAAACCACAACGGAAACCAAATCCAAGTGCCTGAGATGTTTCTGGTTCAAACTGAAGACTAGCATCATTCAGTTGCAATTTTTCAAGGGCTTCACGAAGGTCATTGTACTTGTTTGATTCGATTGGATAGAGACCCGCAAAGACCATAGGATTCATCTGCTTGTAGCCATGTAATGGCTCTGCTGCAGGATTGGTTGCCAAGGTAACGGTATCACCCACACGAGTGTCCTGAACCGTCTTGATAGAAGCCGCAATATAACCAACGTCCCCAGTCGCAAGGAAATCACGACCAACTGCTTTGGGTGTAAAAATACCAACTTCGGTCACATCAAAGGTCTTACCATTGCTCATAAGCTGAATCTTATCGCCAGGTTTGACAACCCCATCCATGACACGCACTTGGAGGATAACCCCACGGTAGGCATCGTAAACAGAGTCGAAAATCAAGGCCTTAAGTGGCGCCGTCACATCACCCGTTGGCGCCGGTACTTTTTCTACGATTTGCTCAAGGATTTCTTCAATCCCAATACCAGCCTTGGCAGAAGCCAAAACTGCTTCACTGGCATCCAAACCAATCACATCTTCAATCTCTGTACGCACGCGCTCTGGATCTGCAGCTGGCAGGTCAATTTTGTTAATGACTGGCATGATTTCCAAATCATTGTCCAAAGCTAGATAAACGTTGGCAAGGGTTTGAGCCTCAATCCCTTGAGCGGCATCAACCACCAATATCGCTCCCTCACAGGCAGCTAGCGAACGGGAAACTTCATAGGTGAAGTCTACGTGTCCTGGTGTGTCAATTAAGTGAAAAATATAAGTTTCTCCATCTTTTGCCGTGTAATTCAGCTCGATGGCATTCAACTTAATGGTAATCCCACGTTCCCGTTCTAGATCCATGCTGTCCAAAAGTTGAGCTTGCATTTCACGACTGGATACTGTCTCTGTCTTTTCCAAAATGCGGTCTGCAAGAGTTGATTTCCCATGGTCAATATGGGCGATAATAGAGAAGTTACGAATCTTCTCCTGTCGTTTTTTCAATTCTTCTAAGTTCATGATTCTCTTCCTTTCAGGGTATCTATTTATTATAAATTGTTTTTGACATTTTGACAAGACCATACCCTGCTAGGAGTACTAATCTTCAGCGACAGCTAACTTCTCAAAGTAA
>NZ_VMLI01000020.1:0-29299 GCF_013276625.1 Streptococcus sp. 9903
TTAGTTTGGGAATTTACCCCATTTTTTGAGTTTCTATGTTCAGAAATTCTTATTTTATAAGCTGCTTGTAAAAATTCTCTAAGACCAAAAAAAGAAAGCTCATTTCTAAGCTTTCTTTGCAATCATTTTTTCTGCTTCTTGTTCTAAAAATAGTTCCAAGATTTTCTTTGTCAACGTAATCGCTACTGACAAGGTCAGAGAAACGATTAAATAATTAGCCACTAAGCCGTGATCTCCAACCAATGGCGGTTTTGTCAAGAATCCGTAATCCCCACCTGTTACCAAATTGACTACAAAAATCAAGGCATTTAGTCCAAAGGTCATGAGAAAAATTCCCTTCACATCCAGCAATCGCGCATTATACTGTCTCAAGAGATAAACTAGAGAGTTCCCCAAGAGTGCTAAATGCCCAAAAATAAAGGATAAAATGGTGATATGGGGGAAAGGATAGGCATCTGACACTGGATAAACAAAGGCTGCTAATGTCCCAAATGTTCCTAGTAATGCAAAATATTGCCTATATTTAGACTGACCAGGAAGCAAAAGCACCACAAACATAGCCATACGGCAATGGTAAAAGGGTAAGCTTTCTGATAGTGGCATATGGTTGACCCCATACCAACCATAAAGTAGGATTAACTGAACGGCCTGTAAAATCTGGAAAAATCGTTGGTAAACTCTCGTTTCACGATAGCGATAGGCTGTATAAAAGGTCAAACCCAAGAGTGTAAATATACTGATATACCAAAAAAGATCAAACTTGGGTGGTTCTGTTGCTTGGGTCGTAAAGAAAATATCCCATAAATTCATCTAGTCTTCCTCATGATTCAAAATTTTCCTGCATTTTATTATACCATGCTATTTGTCAAAAATGGATTTATAAATACGTAAATGTTTGACAAAATTACTTGTCTTCAGTTTCTAAACTTTCTACCAACTTGGCTAGATTCATAGAATTAGAGCCTTTGAGCAGGATTTGGTCATGGGCTCCAAGTCTTTCTGTGACCTGCTTGACTAGGTCTTCAAATTGGTCTTGGTCTTCTGTTTTCTTGAAGTAGTAAACGTGGCCTATTGGGAACATTTGACTGGCAAGTTGGGCCAATTCTGCGATATCTTCTCCATAGAAAATCACGGTATCCAGCACATCTGGCGAAAGACTCAAAATCATCTGGTTATGAAGTTGAACAGACTGGTCACCAAGTTCCTTCATATCCGCCAAAACCGCAATTTTTTTGCCACCTTCATTGGCTGGAATGGCAGAGAAAGTCTCCAAAATCAGCTTCATAGCAGTTGGATTGGCATTGTAAACATCTGATAGGATATCTGCTCCATTGGCTGCTTTCTTCCACTCAGTACGGTTACGCGTCAATTCAAGATGTTGGAAGGCCTGACGAATTTGTTCCTCAGTCACTCCTTCTTGCAGGGCAACATAGGATGCAATCATAGCATTGGTCGCATTGTACTTACCAGTCACTGGCAAATCAAGGGCTTGCTCCAAGAAATTAGCCTTAAAGGTCAAGCTATCCTTACGCTCAACCAGGTCGGTAATTTCCAACTCTGCTCCTTGACCAAAACGAACCACCTTTTTATCAGTTGGCAAGTAGGCCTCTACAATCGGGTCAGCTGGTGCCAAAAGCAAAGAACCTTCAGCCATGCCATCTGCAATTTGCATTTTCCCTTTAGCGATTTCCGAACGATCTTTGAAAAAGGCCAAATGAGCCTCTCCAACCAAGGTCACGATGGCTGTTTTTGGGTGAGCCAATTCAGACAAGAGATGAATATCTCCCAAGTGATCCTGTCCCATCTCCAAAACCAACTTTTCTGTCCCTTCAGGCATATGGAGAACTGTGTAGGGAAGGCCAATCTCGTTATTGTAGTTGCCTTGAGTTTTGTAGGTTTTGTAGGTTGTTGATAGCAAGTGTGCCAACATATCCTTGGTCGTTGTCTTACCATTTGAACCTGTAACTGCAAAGACATCAACAGCTGTTTTTTCAAGATAGTAGGCTGCTAGTTGCTGAAAGGCAGTCAGAACATCATCTACTAGAATGTAAGGATGATTTGCGACCTCTTTCTCAGACAAGGTTACAGCAGCGCCATTTTCAAAAGCTGTTTCGATAAAGTCGTGACCGTCACGCGCACCCTTGAGGGGCACAAATAAATCTCCAGTCCCAATCAATCGACTGTCAAACTCAGCCTTTTCTAACTGGGCGTCCGCAAAAAGACTAACATCATTTTTAGCTCCAACAGCTTGGGCAACTTCATGGATTGTTAATTTCATTTCTACTCCTTTAAAAAGGGTTGAAGTCCGAGAACTCTAGTCACCTTGCAGTGATGGTTCTGGCTCCTACCCTCTCTTTCATTTTTATAGCAAATGCGCTTCGCGCTTGTCAAAACTTTCCTTGGCAAGGTCAACCAAACGCTCGATTAGTTCTGGGTAGCTGATTCCCATATTGTCCCAAAGTAATGGATACATAGACCACTGGGTGAAACCTGGCATGGTATTGAGCTCGTTGAGGAAAATCTCTCCCTTGTCTGTATAGAAGAAATCGCAACGAGAGAGACCGAGCCCACCAATCGCACGGAAGGCTGTTTCAGAATTTCGACGCATGACAGCTACCACATCATCACTGATTTTAGCTGGGATATCCATGGTAATCTTGTTGTCAATATACTTGGCATCGTAGTCATAAAAGGCAACATCCTTGACTACTTCTCCTGGTAGCGTGCTTTTGACATCGTAGTTGCCTAGTAGACCAACCTCGATTTCACGGGCATTTACCCCTTGCTCTACCAAGACACGACTGTCATATTGGAAGGCAAGTTTCAAAGATTGACGGAGTTCTTCTTGATTTTCAGACTTAGAAATACCGACACTAGAGCCCATGTTTGACGGCTTAGTGAAGACTGGATAGGCCAATTTTTCTTCAACTTCGGCAATTTTAGCAATCACATCATCACCTTCAACGATGGCCACATAAGGAACTTGAGCAATACCAGCAGATTCCAGAACACGCTTAGTCGTGATTTTATCCATGGCAAGACTTGATGACAAGATATTGCAGCCGACATACGGCATTTTCAAAACTTCCAAGAATCCTTGAACAGAGCCATCCTCTCCCATCGGACCGTGAAGAACTGGGAAGACCACTGCACCTTCTTCGTAAATAGCACTTGGTGCAACCTGCTTATCCCAATCAATGGTTTCATTGGTCATGAGACGGTCCTCTTGACCTGGAGTCTGACTAAATTCCTGCGTTTTGATAAAGTCACCTGACTGACTGATAAAGAAAGTCTTGACTGTGAAACAGTCATAATTGACCGCACGCATGACACTTTCCGCTGAAAGGACAGAGACTTCGCGTTCCGCACTCCGTCCACCATATAAAAGAATAATCGTTTGTTTCATATTATTTGTCCTAATTCTACTAGAATACTCGCTCTTTAGTATATCATATTTGCTTGTTTTTTTAAAACTTGAACCTGATCCTACTCATCACACTATACAAAAAGAGGCCGATATGAACGATTTTCAGCCTCCTTGATTTTTTTATAAACGAATGGAGTTCGTAAATTTGTCTACACTTACAACTCTGTCCGATTTTCAATAGCCCGTAAGAGTGTGACTTCGTCCGCATACTCGATATCTGCTCCCACAGCGAGGCCTCGTGCCAGGCGCGTAACCTTGATCCCAGCTGGCTTGAGTAAGCGGGAAAGATACATGGAAGTCGCTTCCCCATCTGCTGTGGCATTGGTTGCTACGATTACCTCTGAAACTTCACTATCCATCAGACGAGTCATAAGGCTCTTGAGATTGATATCGTCTGGACTGATACCATTCATAGGAGAAATAAGGCCATGCAGGACATGATAGAGTCCATGGTATTCTTGGATATTTTCCATGGCCGCCACATCCCGACTATCCTCTAGCACCAAAATCGTTGTCTGGTCACGAGTCGGATCAGTACAGATAGAACAAGGATCGTCGTCTGTCAAACGTCCACAAATAGAACAGTAGGTCAATTCTCTCTTAGCAGAAAGGAGATTTTTTGCAAATTCATTGACATCATCATCAGACATCCCAATCGTATAAAAGGCCAAACGCGTAGCCGTCTTAATCCCGATACCTGGTAACTTAGAATAACTGTCAATCAGCTTGGCAATGGGTGTTGGATAAAGCATAATTTCCTTTCTAGTTCATTGGATGGTATTTTTGATACAGATTGATAATGTCACGCGCAATGGAAGGTCCTACACCATTTGTTAGATTGGTATTATGAGGAAAGACCACTGCAACAGCGATTTGGGGATTATCAGATGGGGCATAGGCCACCGCATTGGTATTGGTTGCTTGCTGACCATCTGCCACATAGCTTTCGGCTGTCCCCGTTTTTCCGCTAATAGATACCAAGGCACCATTTGAAAAGGCACGTCCAGTTGTCAATCCACTAGTCCCATGAGCAACCTGATAAAAACCTTGGTGCAAGACACTCATATCGGAGTCGGATATATTGACCTTATTCATCTCTGTCGGTTGCAGTTGCTGAATCAAGTCGCCCAGTCCTCCCTTATCATTATTACCATAAATGCCTTCAACAATACGAGGAGCCACACGAACACCATCATTTGCAATAGTTGCTACATACTGAGCCAACTGCATGGGCGTATAGTTATCAAACTGCCCAAAGGCATTAGTAATGTAATTAGCAAAGCTATAGTCTTTGGGAACAAATCCAGTAGATTCATCTGGTAGGTCAATCCCGGTCGCAGAACCCAAACCATATTCACCAAAGGTTGAACGCAATTTCCCCATAGCAGACTCTAGCTTGCTGGTGCCGACAAACATATTGGGTTGATAGGTCTGGCCCATGATTCCAAGAGCGGTTTGAACCATGTAAGCATTAGATGAATACTCCAAGGCTTCCACAGCTGTAATAGGAAAAGATCCATATGCCAATTTATACCAAGAATAAATTGGAGCTGAACCTTGGAAAACAATAGGCTGATCTGTTAAGGTCTGGTTTCCTGATAAGACTCCATTTTCCCAGCCAGAGCTGATGGTCGCAGCCTTGACAACCGAACCTGGGACAAAGACATTGGTTACCGTTCCCAAGGAATCAGGAGTCAACTCTCCCGTTTTCAGGTCATGTTTGAGTCCTGACATAGACAAAACAGCACCTGTTTTGGGGTTAAGGGCGACTGCATACACACCCTCAGAATACTTGGCTCCACCATTTCCTAGCTCGGAATTGAAATAACTTTTCAGCAAAGCATCCACGCTATCTTGGAAGGCCAAATCAATGGTCAGCTTGATATTGTTTCCTTTACTACCTTCCTCAATTGTATCCACACTTTCCATGTTGCCATATTTGTCCAGATGGATTTCTTTTACCGAGCGTTTTCCTTGTAAGGTCTCTTCATATTGCTTTTCCAAATAGGAGGTTCCAACACGGTCATTTAGAGAATAGCCCTTTTTAAGATAGGCTTCTGCTTCTTCCGCTGGGAGACCGGCTTTTTCACTGGATACACTCCCTACTATAGAAGAAAGGGAAGTTTCCAAAATCTTTCGATCCCAAGAAGTAGAAATACTAATGCCAGGCATCTCCTTTGAAATAGAGGCAATAACAGCCACCTGAGAATCATTTAGAGGATCTGTCGCAATGGTTCCTGTCGCAAAGTTTCCAACAGCATTTAACTGACTAAAAAGATAGATTTCTTTCTTTTCATCCTCTGTATAGTTTAGTTGACTTGTTGGAACACTATCGACCGCATTGTTATACAGTTCTGATTCGGATAGGCGATTGCCATCTGAATCCAAGCGTTTCTCACTTGGGAGAGCTTCCACTGTTTTTTTATAGATTTCAGGATCAGCCAAATAGTAATCAGCCAGCTGGCGTTCTGTCAAATTTGGCGAACTGATGCTCACATAAGTCAGTAACTTTTTAGCTATTTCTTTTAAGTCTGTAGCCGTCATTTTATTGCTACGCGTAAAGGAAACAACCTGTTTTAACGTATTTTCTACCAAAGGTTTTCCACTAGCATCATAGATTTCCCCACGGGCAGAACTAGTTGTGACCTTGGTCTGACTAGCTGAGGCTAGCTTTTTTTCGTAAAAATCCTTGTTCAAAACCTGCATATACAACAAACGACCAATAATGGTCATAAAGAGTAAAATGACGATTGAAAACAATAAATTAAGCCGAATCGGAATCGAATGGCTGTTAAATTTTCTCATACAAATCAGTCTCATTTCTAACTTAAAGTCTTACTCTTAATTGTACCACAATTTGAGCAGAAAATTATGGAAAAGTAAGAAGCTTTTTTTCGTTTTTACAGTAAGATACGTTTTTATTTATCCATCCCTATATTATATGTTATAATGAATGTAAAAGTTCAATAATCTAGTCTTTTTCCAACACGACTCATTTAAAGGAGCCTTCCCTATGGACAAACCAGATATCACAACTGTCATTGATTCACATTTTGAAGAAATGACAGACCTAGAGCAAGAAATCGCTCGCTATTTTTTGCAAGCTGAAACGATTACAGATGATTTATCTTCTCAACAAGTCACCCAAAAATTACATATTTCTCAAGCTGCTTTGACCCGCTTTGCTAAAAAGTGTGGCTTTACTGGCTACCGAGAATTCATTTTCCAATACCAACATGAGGCAGAAAATCAAACCAACCAAGTCTCCAAGCACAGTCCATTGACCAAACGAGTCCTTAGAAGTTATAGCAACATGAGGGAACAAACACAAGACTTGATTGACGAAGTCCAACTAGAACGAATTGCCCAGCTAATCGAAGATGCTGAGCGTATCTACTTCTTCGGAACAGGGAGTTCTGGCCTTGTCGCTCGTGAAATGAAATTGCGCTTCATGCGTTTGGGTGTGGTCTGCGAGGCTTTGACCGATCAAGACGGCTTTGCTTGGACAACCAGCATTATGGACGAAAATTGTCTCGTACTCGGTTTCTCACTTTCTGGTACAACACCTTCTATTTTAGATAGTCTATTAGATGCCAAGGAGATGGGGGCAAAGACTGTACTCTTTACAAGTGTTCCCAATAAAGATAGTCAGGCCTATACAGAGACTGTTCTTGTAGCCACCCACAGCCAGCCTTCCTATATCCAACGAATATCCGCTCAACTTCCTATGCTCTTCTTTATCGATTTGATTTATGCCTACTTTTTGGAAATCAATCGCGAAAGCAAAGAAAAAATCTTTAATAGCTACTGGGAAAATAAAAAACTCAACGGCTATCGTAGACAAAAACGTGTCAGAAAATCCTAGTTTGGCTGAGCCAAACTAGGATTGTTTTGTTTTGAAATGATAATAAGCTCCCAACATACCTGCTGTATTTTGGTGATGAGCAAATTCTAATCGTGTTTTTTCTGCTAAACTTGGTACCAAAGCATCTTTCAAAGCTTTTCGAATTTTAGGCTTGAGAATAGCTTCTTGCCCCATGATACCGCCACCGAGAATGACCACCTCTGGATTGGCAACGTAGCAAATATTTGCCAGACCTTTTCCTAGATAGTCTACCATGCGGTCAATACCTTCCATGCAGAGTTTATTGCCCTCAGTGGCTTCCTTGAAAATGCGTCGGCCATTCCACTGGTCAACTGGATCTCCATGTGCTTCAGCTACATATTTCACTAAAGCTGTCGTAGAAGCCAAGTCTTGGAAAGCTCCATCCTGCATATGCATATACCCAACTTCACAGGCTGAATTGCTAAATCCATGGAAGACTTTCCCATCCATAATCAAGCAACCACCGATACCTGTTCCAATGGTCAAGCAAAGGGTGACACTCGCTCCCTTGCCTGAACCAGATACTGCCTCAGCCAGACCTGCACAGTTGACATCATTTTCAATCTCACAAGGAATAGCAAAGCTAGTCTCGATTTCCTTTTTGAACTGGGTGCCTGCGTAGTTAGGGATTTGAGACCCAGCATAGAAAATTTCTCCCTTATCAGGGTCCACCATTCCTGCAGAAGAAATGGCAACACCTGCTACTGGGCCTTTTTCTAAATAGCTGGCTACAATATCTTTGGTTTTTTGTAAGATATGAGGACCACCCTTATGCGCCTCTGTTGGCATTTCATGTGATTCAAGAAGTTGCCCCTCTTGATCAACCAAACCATACTTGATGTTAGTTCCACCGATATCAATTGCAACGTAGTGTGTCATAAATACCTCCTTATGGATTAGAGGAAGCGCTCCTTGGTTTCACGAATCAAGGCTGCAGCTGCTTCTACAACTGGACGATCTTCTTCAGTCACTGGTGTCAATGGTGAACGAACAGAACCAATATTCAAGCCTTCATTGATCTTCAAGACTTCTTTGATGACACCGTACATATTTCCATGTGCAGAAGTCAATTTACCAATGATAGCGTTGATAGCATACTGCAATTCACGCGCTGTTTCCAAATCTTTATCTGCAATCAACTGATTGAGTTTCAAGAAGAGTTCTGGCATAGCACCATATGTACCACCGATACCAGCTTTGGCACCCATGAGGCGACCACCTAGGAACTGTTCATCTGGACCGTTAAAGACGATATGGTCTTCCCCACCAAGGCTCACAAAGGTTTGGATATCTTGAACTGGCATTGAAGAATTTTTAACACCAATAACACGAGGATTTTTCAACATTTCAGTGTAAAGGCTTGGAGTCAAAGCAACACCTGCCAATTGAGGAATGTTGTAAATCACATAGTCTGTGTTTGGAGCTGCAGAACTAATATCGTTCCAATATTTGGCAACTGAGTATTCTGGCAAGCGGAAGTAAATTGGTGGAATTGTTGCAATGGCATCTACTCCTAAGCTTTCAGCATGACGAGCAAGTTCCATACTATCTTTAGTATTATTGCAAGCTACGTGAGCAATAATGGTCAATTTACCTTTGGCAACTGCCATGACTTCTTCTAAGATTAATTTACGGTCTTCAACGCTTTGGTAGATACATTCACCAGAAGAACCATTAACATAAAGACCTTGAACACCTTTATCAATGAAGTATTGAACCAAGGCACGTGTGCGCTCTGGGCTTACTTCTCCTTGTTCATCATAACATGCGTAGAAGGCTGGAATGACACCTTCGTATTTTTTCAAATCTGACATAGATTTTCTCCTATTATTTTTATTTTCTGCTAAAGCAGATTCTTTCTTTACTTCTTTAGTATACACTTTACCGAAAAGGCTTTCAATATCTTATAGACACTTAGATTTTAGTTTCTCGCTTATAGAATAGCGTTTGGAGCGTTTGAAAGTAGTTTCAGAAATAATTGCACCCCTTACTCATACTTAGCAAATAGCTTTTCCATCACTCCCACTTGTAAAAAAGCAAGGAGTCCAAAACCAAAGAGAATAAAAGCTGATCCTCCCAATAGAAGGGTAAAGGCTGATAGATATAGAATCATCAAAATCAAAAAGATAATTACGATCATCAAGATAAACCAAGGAGCATTAAAACTAGCCAACATCAATCCTTTTTGAAGAATTTCTTTCCAAGATAGGTCATAACGTGCAGCGATGGGATAGCTAGCCAACATCACGATAGTAAGGAAAATCAGAATACCTAGACAAATAGCTTTAACCAATTGGAAGGGCAGAGCTGTTTGACCCCAGAAAAGATAGAGATCTGAAAGAGTTAGAAATACAATTCCTAATTCTAACATCCCCAACTGAAAACCTAGTTTCAGATTTTGCCTGAAAACTCTTAGATAGGTTCTAAAAACTGGCACCCGTCTGCTCTTCTTAACTTCGAACATGGTCTCGTAGAGGCTGATTTTAGCCACTCCAATCGTTACGATTGGCAAACAAGTTACTACAAAGAGAAGATTGACTGTTACAATATCTAAAACCTTCTCACTAATTCGCATTAGAAAATTATCTGTATCAAATGCAGCCTTGATGAGACTTCTTCCTTTTTGTGACATGTTTGCTCCCCCTATAATTTAATTTATATCACTTGCTAAATCATTCCGATTTATCAATTGATAAGATTCAACTCTTAAACTCAATTTTCAAAAGTGCTTAGTAAGATAGTCATCAGCTATCTCTGCTGATCATTCTAATCAATTAAAATTTTAAACAAATACTTGCGAACCTTGTATTCCATACCTGCATAACCATTTGGTTGATGTGGCTCACCTGGGAAGAAAATCGCAAAATTGTGATAACCCAACAAGAGTGGGTAGTGTTCATGACAATGAACAAAGCCAATATCACTTGCTTCGTCAAATGCTACTGCTTCATCTTTGATACGTGAACCGTAGCTCGAATATTCATGTCCTTCTACCAGCAAATGCAAGTCTGCATAGTTCTTATGGTACTCAAATTGATCATTTTCAGCTTGATTGAGGACATTTTCCTGAACAACTAGGAAGACCTTATCACCATCAATATCATATTTTCCTAATTCGAAAGAATCTTTACGATGTTGGTAGAGATAGTCGATAGCCTTGTCTAAATTGGGATGAATTCCTTTGTAAAAGGTGATGTTTTTCAAATCGTCAAAAATCATACTCTTTCCTTCGTTTCTGATAGTTAACTAAAACCATTCTTAAGTTGATAAGTGTCTGACAAAACTTCATAAAGTAACTGCATACCCTCCATTTTGTAGACACTTATAACTCTATATTCTTTTAATCTATAAAATATACTTCTGTATTCTGATAGATTGATTTTCCTATACTCAATGAAAATTGAAGAACAAACTAGGAAGCTAACCGCAGGAAATACTTAAGTATGGCAAGGCGACGCTGACGTAGTTTGAATTCGATTTTCGCAGAGTATTATCCTTTGACCGCTCCCATAGTAATACCTTGTGTGAAGGATTTTTGGAAGACTAGGAAGACTGTTACGATTGGAACAGCAGCAAGGGCAGCTCCTGCCATAATCAAACCATAGTTGGTTGCCATTTCAGCCTGCATGGTCGCAACCCCAAGTGAGATGGTCAAGTTGTTACGTGAAGTCAACATTACCAACTGCATGAAGTAGTCGTTCCAAGTGTTGATGAAAGTGAAGATTGCAAGGGCTGCAAACCCTGGTTTCACAATCGGGAAGGCTACGCTCCAGAAGGTACGAATCTCACCACAACCGTCAATTTTAGCTGATTCAAGCAACTCTGTAGGGATATTTTCACTGAATTGTTTCATGAGGAAGACACCGAATGGCCATCCAATCAAAGGCAAGATAACTGCCCAAAGAGTGTCATGAATTCCCATGAAGTTGACGATACGTACCAATGGTACAAGGACAACTTGTTTTGGAAGCGCCATAGCAGCGATGAAGATAGCGAAGAGAATGCGTTGACCATAGAAACGTTTTTTAGCCAATACATAACCTGCTAGAGATGATGTTGCACAAACTAAGAACATGGTTACTAATGAGATAAATACTGAGTTCCACATCCATTGCAAGGCAGGGTTCTGCACCATAAGTTGTTGGAAGTTTTCCATGGTTGGCATTTTAGGGAACCATTGTGGCGGAATCATAATTGTATCAGGTTGTGATTTGAATGCCCCTGTCAAAATCCAGTAGAATGGAAAGATGAACAGCACAGTCAACAAGAGCAAAATGATTGTTGAAATAACAGTAAAGGCTGTTAATGGTTTTTTTTCTGTAGATTGCATAGCTGTCTCCTTTCTTTAGTATTCTACGTCGTTTCCGAGCGCCTTAAATTGAACAAAGCTTACGATCGCAATCATGACTGCCAAGAAGACACCGATGGTGTTAGCATAACCGTATTCTGTCAATTGGAAGGCTTTTTCGTACAGGTAGTACATTAAGGTACTTGTAGAGTAGTTTGGTCCACCAGATGTCAACAATTGAATCAAGGCGAAAACTTGGAATGAGTTGATTGTCGTGATGATTGCGATATAAAGAGTTGTTGGAAGAAGGCTTGGCCATTTAATCTTCCAGAAAACTTGAAATTCAGTTGCACCGTCAACACGAGCTGCTTCAACCAATGAATTGTCAATATTCCCCATAGCTGCGATGTAGAGGATAATCGGTTGACCAACAGACGTTGTCAAGAGGATAATCATAATCGCCAGCAATGCCCAGTGCTTGTCGCCCAGCCATGAAATATTTTGAGTAATGATATGACTAGATTTCAAAACAAAGTTTAAGATACCTGATAGCGGATCATAAATCCATTTCCATACAACCGTTACGGCAACACTACCTGTTACAACTGGAAGGAAGAAGACGAAACGGTAAAAGGATCTAGCAATAGCATTTTGATGGTAGGTCTGTGATGCTACAAAGAGTGAAAAGAGAACAACAATCGGTACAGAGCCAACAACCAAAATAACTGTGTTAATCAGAGATTTTGTAAAGACAGGATCTTTAAACATACGGACATAGTTATCTAAGCCCACAAATTCAAAACTAGTCATAGAGTAGTTAAAGAAACTTGTGATGAAGCCCATAATCATTGGTACTAAAACAAAGATAATAAAGAAGAACAACACTGGTGCTAGGAAAGCATAGGAAATCACTGTTTCCCGCATACGGATTTTATTGACTTTCACAGTCGGCACCTCACTTTCAAATAGAATAATTTTTTGACTTTCTTGAACTGTTTTAAAATCAAAATGAAATTTTTTATGATTCGCTTATGTAAGAACTTCATTTTAATTTCGTGACAATTTCTTACATTTTAAACAAAAGCCCCCCTTTTCTTACACTATCTGTGTAGAGGGAAAAGGGGGTATACACTCTTAGGTTCTTTAAAAAACTACTTTTTATAGAATAACTAAGGACTATTGTTTCATAGCTTTTTTAATTGTTTCGTTCGCTTTTTCAGTGAAGGCTTTCAAAGCGTCCGCTGGTTTTTCGTCACCATTTGATACAGATTGCAACATTGGGAACCAAAGTGTTCTCATTTCAGCAAATCCATCAATAGTGTTGTAGTATGGTGAGTAGTATTGAGTCCAGCTGCTGATTGTTTCCATACGTTTGTCATCATAAAGTTTGCCAAATGATGTACGAACTGGGAAGGCACCTGTACGAACTACGTCTTTTGGACCCCACTCTTTGTCATCTGCGATAAATTGGATGAATTTCTTAGATGCAGCGACTTTCTTGTCGTCTTTGTTGTTGAATACTGCAAATCCGTTTACAAGGTATTCAAGAGCTGGTTTACCTTCGTCTGATGGGAATGGTACTTCTACCACTTCTACCTTACTTGCTTCTAACAGTTTAGCTTGGATACCATTTTGAGCTGGTGCCCAAAGGATTGTGTAAGATGTTTGACCGTTGGCAAAGTTTTGGATATCTGCTCCACCGTCAAATTGTGAACCATTATTGAGCAAATTGTCTTTAATCCAGCCAGTTGCTTTTTCAAGACCTTTGACGAATTTAGGATCATCAGTTGTATATTTGCTAACTTTTTCATCTGTTACAGAACCGCTATAAAGGTTAGAGATAAAGGCACGTGTTCCTTGGTCTCCCCCTTGACCAGAACTGAACAATGAACCTGGTGTGTAACCCTTGTCTTTGAGTGCTTTCAATACTTTTTCAAAATCATCAGTTGTCCAACCTTCTTTTACAAGGTTTGCAACTCCAGCATCTTCTAGCATTTTCTTGTTCATTGCCATGTAGAATGGGGCAGAACTAATTGGATACATATAAGCCTTGTCTCCAGCTTTACTTGCTTGTACGATGTTTTCATTGTTGACATCTTTAACAAATTCATCTGTGAAGAGGTCGTTCAACTCAGCTAATTTACCATTTTTACCATATTGGATGATACGTCCTGGTGCGTCAAAGAGTACGTCTGGAGCTGTTCCTGCTTCGATAGCTGTTGTGATTTTTTCAGGACCTGACTTGAAGTCGATGGTTTCCAATTTCACTTTTACATCTGGATTTGCTTTTTCAAACGCTTCGATGATTGATTTTTCATATGTTCCAACACCGTCACCAGTTTTTTCTTGAGTGAAGACTGGGAATGCCCACCAAGTGATTTCTGTTTTAGCGCCATCTCCACCTGATTTAGCAGCATCTTTGCTACCACCAGAATTACCACATGCAGCAAGGCCAAGAACTGCAGCACCCGCAAGTACTGTACAAGCTAATTTTCTAAATTTCATTTGTATTCTCCTATGTAATAAGCGTATCCAACTTGGATAATGAGTTCTTTATTTCTTGTATGCGATTTCATTTCATCCTACTCATCCACCACTCTCCTCTGTTTTAAGATTGTGTTATTTGAGACCAGCAACGAAGCGTTCTGTAATCTCTTTTGGTCTAGTAATAGCGCCACCAACAACGATGCCTCGCACCCCATATTCAAGGATTTGTTTGGCTTGTTCTGGTGTATGAATTTTCCCTTCTGCAATGACATCTACACCTGCATCGCAGAGTTTTTTGATGAGTTCAAAATCTGGACCGTCTACTTTTGGACTGTAGGAGGTGTAGCCTGATAAGGTTGTTCCGACAAAGTCAATTCCTGCTTCGACCGCTGCCAATCCTTCCTCAAAAGTACTTGTATCAGCCATCAAGAGCTGGTTAGGATATTTCTCCTTGACCTGACGAATGAACTCTTGAATTTCCAAACCATCGTAGCGGTCACGCTTGGTACAATCCAGAGCAATCACCTCGATGTCCAGTTCTGCCAATTCATCAACTTCTTTCATGGTAGCTGTGATGAAGGGTTCTTGAGGTGGATAATCTCGTTTGATTATCCCAATAATCGGAAGTTTGGTGACTTCCTTGATTTCCTTGATATCGCGAACACTATTGGCTCGGATACCGACTGCTCCACCTTGCTCAGCCGCTTTGACCAGCAAGGGAATCACCCCTCCCGCTTCTGTATAAAGCGGTTCATGAGGAAGAGCCTGACAAGAAACGATGATTCCATCTTTGATTTGTTCAATCAAGGCTTCTTTGCTAATCTGTGGCATCCTCTTTCCTCCTTTTCCTTTTTCTTTGTTTCTATGAGATTATTATACCTTAAAGATAAAACGCTTTCAAGAGTTTGTAGTAGAATAGATTTCAGTTTCAAAAACTAGCCAAGTCAAACAGCTCCTCTAAAAGTACTTTCAGAGGAGCAAGTTGACCTATAATAGGAGAATACCAAAATTTAGTTTACAATTTCTGACAATTTTACTTTACGATCTTCAAACATAGACTGGGTACAAGCATCTGCAGTAGCAATTGCTTCTAGGGCAGCTTCACCTGTCAATAGTTTTGCGAATTCTTCTGATACTGGTGCTCCTTGCATAATCTCATGCAGATAGCGCATTTCTTTATCAATGACTGATGATAACCATAATGGAGTACGTTTACCTGGTTTACCATAAGCAATTGCTCCGTCCATTTCTGTACTATGATAGATACGAGTCCGATCATCATCTTCTTCTTGCGATTCGTGAATCAAGAAATAGCTTTCTTGTCCATCTAGCTTAAGAGTTCCTTTACAGTTGAATAAGTCTAAGCGGATGGCACCTTTGGTTCCTTGGATTAAGACATAATGTTCACCCCAACGATAAGCTGACCCCCATTCTAACAAGGCAAAACGCTTATTAGAAAATTCCATATTGACAAAAATCATATCATCTTCATCACCGAAATGTTCACCTTCATGGGCTACATTTCCACCTGTCATGGTTACAGTTTCAGGCATGCCACCCATAAGGAATTGAACACAATCCAACTCATGGATGTGGTGATACAAGTGACCACCTGATTTTTCACGAATTTTTTTCCATGATACTGACGGTTGTTGTTCTTCCCAACCATTACGAGCTGTGTGACAATATAGAACGTCTCCGATGACTCCTTGATTAATGAGTTCTTTTGCATGATGAACACCATTAAAGAAATTCATAATATGTCCTGCCATAAAGGTTACATTGTTTTCTTTGCATGCATCTACCATCTCGCGACAATCTTGATAAGAAAGCGCAATTGGTTTTTCACAGAAAACATTTTTACCATATTGTGCAGCCTTAATAACCGGTTCCTTATGAAGATTATTTGGAGTTGCGACGATAACACAATCTACTTCATCGCTAGAAACCAACTCATCTAGGGAGCTTGCTACTTTTGCTCCCAATTCTTCTGCAATCGCCTCTGCATTATCTGGGTCATAGAGAAGAGTAATCTCTGCTCCATCATTCTTTTGCATATAACGAGCCAACTCAGCTCCAAAATATCCTGTTCCAACAACACCGTATTTAACCATGTTTTTTCTCCTTTATTATTGAATAAACTTTCTAATTTTAACTTATACTCTTCGAAAATCTCTTCAAACCGCGTCAACGTCGCTTCATCTACAGCCTCAAAAACGTGTTTTGAGCTGACTTCGTCAGTTTTATCTGCAACCTCAAAGCTGTACTTTGAGCAACCTGCGGCTAGTTTTCTAGTTTGCTCTTTGATTTTCATTGAGTATTACTTCACAGATCCTTCTGATAATCCACTGGCAATCTTATTTTGGATGATAGAGAAGAAAATGATTGATGGAAGAACTACAATAACAGATGCTGCCATCATATCTCCCCAGTCTAGTATTTCTGAACCATTAAGTGAACGAAGGGCTACTGCTACTGTCATCTTTCCTGTATTGTTAATCAAAATCAAAGCATACAAGAATTCATTCCAAGCATTGATAAATGTATAAATAGCTGTTGCTACAATACCTGGTGCTACAATCGGTAGTACAACTTTATAAAAAGTAACAAATTTATTTGCACCATCAATTCTAGCTGCTTCTTCAATTCCAATTGGAACTGTTTGGAAAAATCCAACTAAGAGCCAAACTGCATATGGAACACTAAAAGATAGATAAACCATCATCAAGCCAAATAAACTATTTGTTAACCCAACTTTAGCAATGGCAATTGAATAGGGAATTGCTAGCAAAATTGGTGGGAAAATGTAGGTAATGACGAGTAGTCTCGACATGATTGCTCCCAATTTAGGGAAGAATCGAACAATACCATAGGCTGCCATAGCAGAAATAATAATCGCAATAACAGTTGTAGCTAAGGCAATGATTAAACTGTTTCGAATGTTATCAATAAAGTGCAAATCATTGATAACATGAGTGAAATAATCTAATGTAAATTGTTCTGGCCAAAATCGTGTTGGATACTGAGTTAATTCCCCTTTCCCCTTGACAGACGATATGATAATCCATACCAATGGGAAAATTGCAACAATGGTCGCACCAATCAAGAGTACATGTGAGAGAATATCTAAATAAATACTGGATTTCTTCTTCATTATTTTCTACCCTCCTTTTCCCACTTACTGATGATAGCAAAGTAGATAAAGCAAATCGCCACCAAGAAGATAAAGAGCAATACTGTAACTGCTGAAGCACGACCCAACAATTTAGTTCCCCAACCTAGGTTGTAAGCAAAAATTGGAAGCGTCGTTGTAGCATTGGCTGGTCCACCACCAGTAATGAGGTAGATAATGTCAAAGTTATTAAAGATCCATACAGTTCTCAAAACAACTAGAAGTCCTACAACCACTTTAATATGTGGAAAGACGATAAACTTGAACACCTGCCAACTTGAAGCACCATCTATCTTAGCAGCCTCAAATTGTTCTTCGGGTACTGTTTGCAAAGCTGAAAGCACATTGACCATAATCATCGGCGCTCCAAACCAAATGTTGATAAACACCAAACATAGGAATGCCCATGTACTATCTGTCAAAAATGCAGGTGTATGATCCATTAAACCTAATTTTACGATTAGATTAGGTAAGTAGCCATAAACCCCGTTTAGAATCCACTGCCAAGAAAAGGCAATAACGATGGTAGGAAATGCCCAAGGAACAATCAATAAGGTCCTATATAATTTCTTGAAGTGGCGTACTCTGTGAAGAGCTAAAGCCAATACAAACCCTACTAAAACTTGACCAACTAATGAGAAAATGGTCCACTTAATTGAATTAAAGAACGCATTAAAGAAGTTGGGATCTGATAGCACAGCTTTATAGTTAGCTAAACCAACAAATTTGTAATTGGGCATAATCAAATGCTTATTGGTAAAGCTATAAAAAATACTCGAGAAAAACGGATAAACAAAGAGTAATCCTACGATAATCATAGCTGGCAAAACAAATATCCAGCGAGTTAAATTACGTTCTTTAACCATTCTCCTTCTCCCTTCTTTTACAAGATTGGGCTAGGGCTTTTCAGCTCACTAGCCCACCTATTTTCTAGTCTTTTACATCTACTGAACAGCCTCAAATAAATCGTTTAATTGTTTTTCTGCTTCTTTTGCTGCTTTCATAGGATCTGTTCCATTTGTAATGATATCTTGGAACATTTGTTCAATAATGTGTTGGTTAGTCAACATACCAGCTTGTACACTTGGTCCATTTTCATAACCAATAGCAGTACCTTTTTTAACAGCTTCAGTAATTACTTCTTCAGCATGTTTAAATTTCTTACGAGTTTCATTTTCTTTATAGGCTGCAGAATCGCTAATCCCCTTAATAGTTGGCAACATACCTACTGGAGTTGAATCAAGGAATTTAACGTAGTCTTCTTCATTATAAAGTGATTCTAAGAATGCTTTAGCAACTTCTGGATGTTTTGAATTTTTCCAAACAACCATTGGAATGTTTGAGGTCTCAATTCCTTGGTCTTTATCAGATTCTTTGATTTTTGGAATAGGATAAGCATCAATCGAATCAATCAGTTGAGGACTGTTGGCATTGATGCCTCCAATATGGAAGCCAGAGTTAAAG
Organism: Streptococcus sp. 9903; assembly: GCF_013276625.1. Taxonomy (NCBI): domain Bacteria; kingdom Bacillati; phylum Bacillota; class Bacilli; order Lactobacillales; family Streptococcaceae; genus Streptococcus; species Streptococcus sp. 9903. The sequence continues at coordinate 18,725 of NZ_VMLI01000020.1, forward strand.
TCAAATGCTGTTTTTCCTTGATAGAACAAGGTAGCTTGTTGAAGGACATTAAAGTTCAAAGAATCTTGAGGTGAAATTTCTTTATACATTTTAACCCAGTATTTAATACCATCTTGAGCAAGTTGACTTGTCAAATCTGCTTTAAGATCTTTTGTTAAGAGGCTTCCTCCACCACTACGTACGTAGAAGTTCAAGAAGCGTGTTGCCATTAAGTCATTTGTTCCGAACGGAACAGACAAGCCATAAACTCCAGCTTCTTTCAATTTTTTAGAAGCTTCATAGAGTTGATCCCAAGTTTTAGGAACCTCAATATTATGTTCTTTTAACAAATCTGTTCTAACCCACATAACTTGTGCATGTGAATAAAGAGGAACAGAGTAGTAATCATCTCCGATTTTTGCTTCATTTAAGGCAGTTTCGTTAAATTTATCCTGTCCAATACGCTTGATAGAATCATTTAGCGGAACCAAAGCATCTGAGTTGACCATTTCCATTACTTGGTTAGGAAGAGCTGTACTGATATCTGGCACATTCCCATTTGCTAAACCTGTAGTCCATTTAGTATAGAAGTCATTCCAAGAGAATGTTTCAATCTTGATTTTCGTTTTTGGATGCTTTTGCATGAAAGCATCTGCTGATTTTTGAATACTTTCTAAACGCGGTCCTTGAGTAAAGGAGTGCCACATTGTAATCTCACCAGATAATTCTGTCGGTGGTTCAGTGTCAGCTGTATTTTCTTTCTTTCCTGAACAAGCTACCAAGGCAACGGCTGCTAGCGCAATTCCGGCTAGACATAAAAACTTTCTCATTTTTTTCATGGTTCTTCCCTTTCTACATTAAGAAATCGCAACTTTAAAGACAACTTTTTTCACAGGTTCATCATTTATACGAACCTTGGGTTGATGTAAATCTTCTGGAAAAGTGATGAGACATTCGCCAGCTCTCAAATGAACCAACTGTTCCACTTTCCCTGTGTATAATTCAATATCCTTCTCTTCATCATACTCTTGGGTAACGCTTACATTTTCCGGCGACGTAACAGCCATGCCTTCTTCGTTTTCCAAAACTAAATGAATATCCAAATATTTTTGGTGTGTTTCAAAGAAATCCCCTGCTTGACCATCTGCTAGATAAGTAAAGCAATTCCCAAACAATCGATCACCATCGATAGCAATCGAACCTTCTGTTAAATTTTCTAGTCTTGTTTTTTCTAGAAAATCTATCAATGTTGCAAAATGTGGATTTACTCCCACATAAGTTCCTAAACGGCTAATTTTTGTAATAATCATCTCTTCTAACCTCCTTTCGCAATCTCTTTTTCCTATCCAAGTTCCTCATTCTTCTGTCTAGCATTTTCTACTAGAAGGACATAAAAACACTACTCTCTAGCCTATACTCTTTGAAAATCTCTTCAAACCACAGTCGCTTCACCTTGGATTATATAGGTCAGTCTTATCTACAACCTCAAAGCGGTGTTTTGGGCAATCTGCTACTAGCTTGCTAGTTTCTTCTTTGATTTTCATTCAGTATCTCCTCAATCTTCACAAGGAGGTCTGATTTTTCTAGCGACAAACAGAATAAATAAGTTAGTTCAATTAGCTACCTTCCTTATAGATAAAATTGATATTCATAAAGGAAGTCGCCCTTTATTTTTGCAAAAGATACTAGTATGAATTTATTTGGGGACTTGAATTTATAAGCTGGTCACTTCGTTTTTCTAAAATAATTCTAATCTATTATTCTAGCACTAATAGACTCTTTGGCTAAATCTCCTTTCTACATCTCGTTTCACCAAGAACTTTTAAGAGAGAAATACTCTAAATTAGTTTTGTTACCGTTTTCAATTAGAGTATACTTTTTTTTTTTTAGTATTTCAAGCCTTTTTCTAATTTGGAATTTAGTTTCAAATCTTTTTAACTATATCAACTACATTAAAAGTACTTTCAAAAATAAGTAGATTTCTTGCAAGACCTGTTTCGAGTGGACAAGATAAAAAAACAAGAAAGTCAATTTTAGGAGAAAACAAGGTTAATAGTCGCATGATATAATGCAATGATGTAAAAATCGAATAAATTGATTGGAAAATTCAAACTAATTTCTAACAATGATTTAAGAATTGTAGTGTCCTAATATAGATTCAATGCACTATAAAACGCATAGTATCAAGCTTGTTCAATACCTGATACTATGCGTGTTTGTGTTTTTTAAGATTTTGTGCCTAGAGTTTTTTAATTCCAAGAATGCCATCTTAACCAGATGGTTTTCTTGTCTATTATTGCTGATCTTACAACAACGCCTCAAACTCAGATACTGACATACCCAACTGCTGACTGGCAACCTCGGAAGTCAGAAGTCCTTGGCGAACCATATCCAGAAAGGCAAAAAGTTTTCCACGTTCAAGTCCTTCTGCCCGACCTCTCTCCAACCCTTTTTCTTCAGCTTGTTCCAAGGCATAGTCCTGTGCTAACAAGGCTTGTTCTTCTCGCATACGTAGTTGACTAAACATTTTCCTGTCCTCCTCGGACCAGCTCTTGTAGTCCAGCAGTTGATCTGCTTGGCTGATGGCTCGCTCGGGGCGCTGGGTAAAGGGTTTGTTCCCAAAAAACTCCAACCACGGTTTGCGAATGCTATCTTTGCTGGTTTCTCTGTATTTTTTTAATTCCAAGAATGCCATCTTGACTAGATGGTTTGCTTGACCGTTATTTGTGATGGTTAAGACCTCACCTGTCGTATCCTCGCGCATGCTAAAGCTATGAAAAGCTAAGTCATCTTGAAAATAATTACTGTCCACGATAGCGATAGCGTATACTGGTGCGATATGCTTGTAACTCTGGTGGGTATCACCTTCTCGTTGACGAATTTTTTCGAGATTTTGATTGACCTGACTACACAAGTAAGCCCACAGGCGATTGATGAAAAAATTCTGATGATGTACCTGAATCTCAATAATAACTTGTGTCCCATTGTCTAACTCTGCCAAGACGTCTATACTGGTATAGAAATCCTGTGCCGAGTAGGGTAGGGAAGGCAAAACGTGAATATTGCTTCCCTCTAAAATGGTTACATTTTTGGCTGGCAAGTCCAGCATATCGCGAATAAATTGACAAGTGATTTCTGGGTTGCTGAAAATTTTCTTAGCAACCAAGTCATTGGTCGGGCTAATGCCCGGATGTCTTAGAATCATCCTTTTCCTCCTTCTATTATACCATAGTTTTAAATCTAATTTTGCTAGATTCTATGGTTCTATCTATTTATTCGGAAAAGAAGTGAGAAAGTTAAAAACTATTGACCCTAATCACTTGCAAAGAGATATATCTTGCTCATATTATTTATTAAAGACTCTATTTTACAAAAAAGATTACAAAATCAACCGTTTTAGAGAACTCTTACCACTTCCTAGACTATGAATTCTAGTGTTTTTATACTCCTAGCTTTCTCGTCAATATGCCATAAAGCAAGTTCAGTTGATCCATTCCCCGTACTCGTTCACTCTATAGCCGTCTGGTGTTAGCGATACGAAATTTTCCTAAACCTTTTAAATATAAAAACATCTTTTTCCTCACTTTAGTTTCTAATACTTATTTATCCAGATATAATAGCTTACAATCTTTTAAAATCTTCAAATAAGTTATGATTGATCCATACTCTTCAAACTAGGTCAGCCTTGCCGTGTATATGTTACTGACTTCGTCAGTTTCATCTACAACCTCAAAACAGTGTCTTGAGCTGACTTCGTCAGTTTCATCTACAACCTCAAAACAGTGTCTTGAGCTGACTTCGTCAGTTATATCTGCAACCTCAAAACGGTGTTTTGAGCAGGCTACGGCTAACTTCCTAATTTGCTCTTTGATTTTTTGAGTATAAGGACATATTGGATTCTATGTGCTGTATTGTCAACAATACACTCTTCTTGTATATCTACCAATATGATTTACAGAATTTTATTTTACTATAACTTTACCTATATTCCAAGACAAGAAATAAAATAATTAAAAACAAAAACGCATATAACCAATAGCTAGCTATATGCATTTTAACACTTAAAGTGAACTGTTAAGTTGCGACTATTAGTATCCAGTCAGAAATATACAGTTTATTTACGACTAGCAAGTCATTTACCCGGCAATAGGAGCTCATCTAAATTGATTTTTTCTTAGAGTAGAAATTTCTACTAAAACTATCTAAATAAACTTTTAATCTCTATGACGGACAAAACGTGTCTCAGTTATTCATCAACATCCAAGGTTCTAGTAGTTGACCCACTCCCCATTGGAGTTAACTTGATAACCATCTACTATAGTATTAACCGCTAATCTTCCGCTTTCATTAACATAGTACCATTTGTCTCCAACTTGGAACCATTGATTTACCTTCATTGCACCAGATGATTCCTGATAGTACCAATGGTCTCCATCTTTTATCCAACCAGTTGCCATTGAACCATTAGCATTGAGATAGTACCACACACCACTGGATTCAACCCAGCCAGTAGACATTGCTCCGCTCTCACTCAAATAATACCATTGGTTACCATCTCTGACCCAACCAGTTGCCATCGCACCAGTAGAACTCAAGTAGTACCATTTACCCGCTTCCTGATGCCAGCCTTTCACCACTTCACCAGCAGATGTATAAAAATACCACGCACCATTTTCTTGCTTCCAACCAGTCGTTATTGGAACTTTAGTCTCAGTTTTAATAACATCTCCTACATAAGATTGGAGGTAACGAGGAGCAAGAGAAGTAAGAGGAGAGTTTGCTACTATTCTGTCTGAAGGCTCCATAGACACTTGATTCTTCTCTGACTTCCTTTCTGTCATCTCCTCAGATACATTTTCTCTTACTGTATTCATGGTATCGACAGGATTTTCTTTCGCATCTTCAGGAATTCTACTACCAGCTAGTGTAACTGGTAAGTCATGCATACTGTCAATTCTACCGACCAGTAGACCTGTAATTTCTTGACCTGCATCTTCTTTATTAAAGGTGAAAAGTAGAGTTTTTTGATCTGCTTGTGTCAAAAAGGTAGCTTTGTGTCCATTCGCTAAAGTCAAAGTCGGAATAGAATTCACTAGTACCTCAGAATCAAATTGCATAGCTAAGATGCCTTGTTCTGCATCCTCTTCTTCTGTTTCCAATTTACGAACTTCCCTGATAGTTACACTTGTTGGATATACCGGATCTTTTGTTAAAAATTCCCAGTTAAATTTTCTAAATGATAGGGTATAGGCATTTTGTCCTTTTTCAGTATGTTCATACAAGATACCATACTCACCGTTTCCTAATTCTTGAAGCGAATTATAGGCAAACTCTCCTTTTTGAATTGGTCTATGATGTAACCAAGTCAAGTCTCCGTTGTCCTCTACACGAGCCAAATGAGCCATTCCATTCGTCCGTTTAGGTCCTCCTGAATTGGTTAAAATGATGTATTCTTTTCCTTCGTGCATGGTGTGAATAGCAGCCATTTGGACATAAACATCTTTAACCTGATTGTATCTCTTGATTTCCTTGTCCCAAGTTTGCCCACCATCTTTACTTGTGGCAACCTGTAAATAACCCGTTAATCCTCTCATAAAGAGTTTCACATCACCATTATTTAACTGTACAGCAACTGACTCTGTATTTTGGGCAGGACTATTATTCATAGTTGAGGAATGAATTTTCCTTCTGCCTACTGTCCTATCATCATTAACAGCAGCTCCAGCCTGCCATGTTTCTCCATGGTCATCTGAATAAATCAAACGAGAAGACTGAGATCCGCTTAGATGGGAGATAGCGTTGGTGGTATAAGTAGGAACTAGGATACGACCCTTGTGCTCTCCTGTTCTAAGCACAATTCCTGTACCTGGACCTGTTCCTAAAAATTTCATCCAATCTTGGCGAATTGATGGTGTAATATCTCTTGGTTTCGACCAAGTTTTCCCATCATCATCACTATAGGAAAGCCACAAATAGCTCGTATAGGCTACACGAAATGGATTTTTAGCAGATGGAGCAAAGTAGATATTCCCAAGAAGCTCTTCTCCTTTATAGAGGTCACCCTTATCTCTGTAGGCTTCTTCTTTTGGATCCACTACAACGCGATAATCTGTTTTTTGATTATTTGCATCATATACTTCTCCGTTTTCTCGAACAGTATATGCTTGATTTTCCCCTTGTTTATATAGTAATTGATAGTGCTTGTCTCCAACTTGTTGATAAGCTTTTTGAGGTTTGTTTGGCATTCCAAAGACAGCTCGACCCTCTGGAAACATATCGTAGATTGAAAAAATTCTCTTTGTGGTATGATCTTGAACCAAGACCATATCGATATTAAGTGGAGATGGTGCCTGCGGATCTTTTGCTTCTGGATTGTCTCGCAGGTTGGTCAAGGTTAAGGTTGGCTGCCAAGTAGTTCCCCCATCCTCACTTCTCCTAACGACCATAGCAATATCTCCCCAATCAGAATGGTGGAGACGACGCTGATCTGCTCCTGCTAGTAATGTTCCTTTATCCGTACGTAGCAAAGCTGGAATCCGATAACTCTTAATTCCTTCACTATTTGGCTTATCATTGACACCACTCATAAACAACTCTTGCTTTTCTGTCAAGACAGCTCCTTCAGGAAGTGATGGTTCAATATCTGTTACATCAAATAACTGGCTACGTTTTTTGACTTCCTCTGGAGTTAGAGCACGATTGTATACAGTCAGATTACGAATAGACAGATCTGAGCCCCACTTCAGTTCTCCTGCTCTATTAGTTGCACCTAACTGGAGTTTATCCACATCTGGCATGTCTGCCAGGAATTTCCCTGACTTTTTATTCGTACGAGATAATACACCATTCACATAAAGACGAACCTGACCATTTGGACTATCCTTTCTTGGTCTTTCAACAGTAAAAGTAACCGAATTATACTTGCCTGGTCTAATCTTCAAAGGCGCATCTGTATAACTTCCATAAAATTGGCTACCATCAGCTCCACGTCCCTCTATCAAAGCTGTCCCATTATTGATTGCCATTGTAAAGTACTCATTTACTTTAGTTGTACTGGAAGCAGAAAAGAGATTGTAAAAACTAGGACCATCAGCAGCCGGTTTGAACTCCACATGAACAGTTGCATTTTGGAGTCCCTTTACTTTCTCTAATTCATCAGACAAGTCTACTCTTTTTCCATTTGAATCATTCGTCTCTAAGTCATCTTTTTCTATCACTGTTTCGACATTTTCCAAATCTCGTGCATAGTAATCTCTTGGAATTTTTTCTTCTTGCTTATCTTCCCTTTCTTGTTCTTGCTCATTGCCAGAAAGTTCAGTCTCTGAAACAGACTCTACATGCTCTGCAGGAAGAGTTATATTTTCTCCTTCCTCAGAAGGCTGGCTCTTTTCTGTATCAGTTAGGGTTGAGCTCCCCCCCCCCGAAAGTTGAGTTTCATTTGCCAGAGGTTGCTCACTCGCCCCTTCTTGAGCTAAAACAGGAGACGTTCCAAACACCACTGCTCCCACAATCATAGAAACCGCTCCTACCGATAGTTTCCTAATGCTATAACGACACTTACGTTCTTGAACATTCCGATTCATACTGTTCCTCTCTATATCTATATCCCGATTTCTGAAATAAGACATTTACTCCAGAAAATGCACTTAGTTTGTCTTTTCTTAACTTTCTTTTACTACAGTTCATTTAAATGACAAAAATGAACTAAACAAACTATCTCAAATTGGTGCCAAATTTCCCCTCTCCTTTCTCCAATCAGACTCCTGCCAATCTAGTTTATCTACCAGGACACCGCTGCAATTAAACTAAAATATCTCTTTATAAGCAAATGATGGACATCAGCTTATGCTATTTACACCATACTTCCTGCTCAATCCTTATCGAACACTTTTTCAAATAGCTTTTCATAAGCATAAATACTTGTAGAAATAATGGGAAATATAATCAAGCTCACAATCAGAATCTTATCCAGCTTAAAGGGGACAATCCCAAATAAGTGAAGAAATAAATCAATCAGAAAACTGTCGAAAAAAACTGTCAAAAGTAGTTCAATTTGTCTTTTTCTCTGCTTTTTTGTCTTGAATGCCTTAAATATCATATTATTCCCCTTTTCTAAGCTTCAATCCCTTCTCTCTATCTGTCATTTCGCATAGCTGCTACTATTTTTACAGCAATCTATCTTTAAATATACATAAAGATAAGATTCTATCACTTTTTATAAGTGTTAGCAAATTTATTATACCTCATTTTTAAAACGCTTTCAATACAGTGTGATATAATAGATTTTAGTTTCAAGAAACTCTTTTATATAATAATCTCCTTGAAAGTAGTTTCAGCTGAACATTTATAGTCCATAAAAAGAAAACAGAGATTCATCTGTTTTTATACTCAATGAAAATCAAAGACCAAGCTAGGAAGCTAGCCGCAGGTTGCTCAAAACACTGTTTTGAGGTTGTAGATGAAGCTGACGAAGTCAGCTCAAAACACGTTTTTGAGGTTGTAGATGAAGCTGACGAAGTCAGTAACCATACGCACAGCGAGGCGAAGCTGACGTGGTTTGAAGAGATTTTCTAAGAGTATGAATTTCAAAGTATATATGAACTAGAATATTTGCTGACTAGACTCTATACAAAAAGAGAGCTACTAGGCTCTCTCATTCATCACTTCACATACTTAAAAGGAATTTCACTACCACAAAGCCAGTTGTAGACTTGGTCATTGACAAATACATTCATGGCTTCGTGGGCATACTCAGGCATGATGCGATAGGCTTTATCGCAGGTCAGACGGTTGTAAATCGCAAACTGGGTAATAGGATAGCAAACATCATCGTCCAAGCCCGTAATCATCTTAACCTCACCCTTGATACGATGGGCAAGATTTTTCACATCGATATAGGCCAGGGTCGCCATGATTTCCTCCTCTGTTTCATGGAAGGGGTCGTGAAACTTGAAATAACGGAAAAGTTCGTCGTAAGCTTCGCTAGTATTACCAATCTCAAGCACTCGTCTGAAGTCTGACAAGAAGGGATAGATGGCAACTGTTTTCTGAATTCGAGGATTGAGCGCTGCTGCAACCAAGGCCAAAGCCCCTCCTTGTGAGGCACCATAGCTAGAAAGACGCTTCTCATCAACCTGAGACAGACTAGCAACAATTTCGACCAACTGGTAAATATCCAGATAAACATCCTTATAAAAGAGGTGATCCCGACCTTCCACAGCACCACGGATGATATGCCCCTTAACCGTATTTCCTAGAGGAGAACGCAAGCCGTCTTGTGAGTAACCTGACTGACCTCGAACATCCATGGAAACAACACCGTAACCAGCCACGGTGAAGGCTAGCATGTCGGCCCAGTCCCAGCCACGTCCCATATAACCATGGAAATGGAAGATTAGCGGAACCTTCTTCTCACTCTTTGGAAGAACGACGCGTGCATAGACCTTGCCTTCCTTGCTTCCTTCAAATGTTAACTCATAGCACTTGACTTGAGGAATGTGGAAATCTCTTTCCTCCAAGTGGTAGTATGGAAGAGTTGAGACTTTTTTCACTTCCTCATCCCAGAAAGCATCAAAGTCCTCTGGAACCTCATCCCTTCCTAGATAAGTCTTCATTTCTTCTAACAAAGTTGGATTTTTCATAGCATGCTCCTTTTGTTTTGTAATCGCTACCACAACTGTAGCATATCTATGTAATCAATGCAAGAAAGAAGGGTAAATAGAAAGTGCATTTAGCTTTTCCTCCTTCAAGCCTATTGACTGAAAGTAGTTTTAGAAACGAAAAAAGAGCAGTTCCGCTCTTCTTCTCCTATTCAAGCTTATTTTGTTGCTTCTTTCTTTTGAAAAGTGCTTGGGTAATTTACTTTAATCGTTACTGTCATGTGAGAGTCCTCGCTTCTTTTTGATGACTCTAGTATAAGGGCCAAACCTGAAAGCTAGCTTAAGATTTCCTTAGAGAAAGCTTAATCTAAATGTTCTTTCTTTTCCAGATGAAGGGCAATCATGCGCCACTCCGGATCCTCTTGCCAAGCTTCTGTGTACATAGTATGGCTAACGAAAAAAGAGCAGTTACTCTCTTCTTCCTTTATTCAATCTTAGTTTGTTGCTTCTTTCTTTTGGAAAGTAGTTTGGTAATTTACTTTAATCGTTACGGTCATGTGAGAGTCCTCGTTTCTTTTTGATGACTCTAGTATAAGGGGCAAACCTGAAAGCTAGCTTAAGTTTTCCTTAGAGAAAGCTTAATCTAGGTGTTCTTTCTTCTTCAGATGAAGGGCAATCATGCGCCATTCTGGATCTTCTTGCCAAGCTTCTGTGTAACGAAAAAAGAGCATTTCGCTCTTTCTTCTTCTATTCAATCTTAGTTTGTTGCTTCTTTCTTTTGGAAAGTGGTTTGGTAATTTACTTTAATCGTTACTGTCATATGAGAGTCCTCGTTTCTTTTTGATGACTCTAGTATAAGGGCCAAACCTGAAAGCTAGCTTAAGATTTCCTTATAGAAAGCTTATACTCAATGAAAATCAAAGAGCAAACTAGGAAACTAGCCGCAGGCTGTACTTGAGTACGGCAAGGCGAAGTTAACGTGGTTTGAATTTGATTT
>NZ_VMLI01000021.1:0-8169 GCF_013276625.1 Streptococcus sp. 9903
CACTGGTTTTTACAATTTTTATCAGATTAACTTCCACTTCTACTAGCGGTGGAAGTTAGTTTGGGAATTTACCAAAATTCTCCTGTCAGACCTAGCAGACAGGAGAAGGTGTTAAATATCAATCTCAAATGGTTCGTCAATGGTTTCTGATACGTATTTTCCGTCTTTCTTCCGTTGTTTGACACATTCTGTGAGGAGATATTCGATTTGCCCATTGACTGAACGAAAGTCATTTTCTGCCCATGATGCGAGTGCAGCGTATAACTTTGTTGAGAGTCGAAGGGGGATCTGCTTTTTTTTAGCTTCAGCCATCTCTAGTAAAGACTTCCTGTGTTGACAATTGGTTGTGCATCATGATTGCCACAAAGAACGACAAGGAGATTTGAAACCATGGCAGCTTTTCGCTCTTTGTCAAGCTCTACCAATTCCCCTTCATTGAGCCGTTCTAGTGCCATTTCAACCATTCCTATTAATTGTTATCTAAATGATATCGCTTTAATTTATAACGTCAAGAAAAAGTAGAAAAATAATTACTAAAAACTTTCAGCCCAATAATTTCTTTTAAAAGGTGAGATTATATTGTGCTCAAATACTCTTTTATTCTTATAACTTTTACACTATAATTGTAGTTAGAAAGGAAGAGAAATGTTTGATTATAGAGCACTAGTTATTTTGATGACTTTGATGGATCATTGTGAGCTATCATTATATGAATTATCTGTTAAGGTGAGCTTACCTATAAAGGAAGTCAAAGAAGGAATAGATTATTTAGTGCCTTATCTAGCTAATAAAGGGATAGTGCTGGATAAAAAACAAGGTCGCTATAGTTTATCAAATCGTACGAAGCAGTCTTTGACAGATATTATTAAGTCGGATGAATTGGTTTTACCAAAGTCGACTCGCTTAGCATTAATCTATCTTTACACTTTTTGCCGATTAGATTTTATATCGAATAATCATTACCAAGACTTTTTGAAAGTAAGTAAGAATACAACCTTATCTGATATTCAATCATTAAGAAAGATTATGTTAGATAATGATTTGGAGCTAGGGTACAGTAGAGCAAAAGGTTATACTTTACACGGTTCAGAGTGGAATAAGCACCGTTTAGCTTTTCAAATGGTTAGTGAGTTGCTGGAATCCTCCATAGGGATTTGGGGGTTGGATTATGTTTTATCCAGTTGGGGGTATTCATTAACTTATGATTTGATTGATCAGGTAGTTAAAGATTATTATGAAAAGCTACAGATAGTACCTATTGTTAATCAATTAAAAGTTTGCCTTTTCGGTTTAGTATTCATTATATGTAGGTATCAAAGGGATGTTGAAAGAGTATGTCTTTCAGAGACATTAGTATCTCCTATTATTGAAGATATAACGACTATTTTATTGGATACAGTAGTTGATTTGGGAATTATAGATACGGTATTTTCAGAGGATGATTATCGCTATATCACAGTTTTATTATCAAGTTGCTTTGAAGGTGAAGTAGATGTTGCTCCGGTTTACTTTAATCAATTAACAGAGGCTATTATAAGTAGAATGGAAGATATTTCTTTGTTACATTTTAAACAAAGAGAAGTATTGAGAGAAAATCTTCGCCGCCACCTTATACCGGCTTACTATAGATTAAAGTTCGGCTTACCTAGTTCAAATGAATATGTGTTGCATGTTAAAGAACAGTATCCTGATTTATTTGAACTAGTAAAAGATTCTTTGACTCCCTTGATGGACGCTATTGACAAGCCCATACCTGATAGTGAAACAGCATATTTTGTTATCCATTTTGGAGGATATTTAAAGAAAGCAGACAATTTGCCTCAAAAATGTTATAAAGCAGCAATTATCTGTCCTAATGGAATTAGTTCTTCATTGATGATAAAAGAGAATCTATTAGCATTATTCCCTCAAATTGAGTTTATAGGAACCTCAAAGATTGATGATTTATACGCGAAAACTAGTAGTGACTATGATATGGTTTTTTCTACTATAAAGGTGGATACAGAGAAGCCAAATTATCTAGTTTCTGTTATGATGACGGAAGAACAAACAACACAGTTAGTTGAATTGGTATCAAAAGATTTCCCAGATACAGGTTATCGAGATATTGAGCTTAATCAGATAATTAGCATAGTAAGACGATATAGTGTAATCACACAAGAATTAGAGTTAAAATTAGCATTAAAGAGGTATCTCTATCAAGAAATGAACAGAAAGGAAGTGTTACCATTGTTAGAAGAATTAATTACAAAAGAAACTTATCAGGTTAGTTCGGAAAAATTAGGATGGAAGGAGGCAATTCGTTTAGCAGCTAAACCGCTTTTGGATCAACATAAGATAACTGAGAACTACCCTGAGGCAATGATTCAAAAAGTAGAAGAGTTTGGGCCTTTTATTAATTTAGGGAAGGGAGTAGCAATTCCTCACGCTCGGCCAGATGAAGGTGTGAATGAAATAGGAATGTCAATGTTAGTTTTGGAAGAACCGATTTATTTATTGGATAATCCAGAACAAGAGGTAAGATTGTTGATTTGTATTGCAGCCATTGATAATGAGAGTCATTTAAAGGCTTTGTCACATTTAACAACAATTTTAAGAGATAAAAATCATGTTCAAACTTTAATATTATCAAAAAACTATGATGATATTGAAATGATAATTAAACAGGAGGATTAGATAATGTTAAAAATTGGTACAGCTTGTGGTTCAGGATTAGGTTCAAGTTTTATGGTACAGATGAATATTGAATCTGTATTGAGTGATTTGAATGTTTCAGATGTAGAAGTTGAACACTATGATTTAGGTGGAGCAGATCCAAATGCAGCTGATATTTGGATTGTTGGTCGTGATTTAGCTGATTCAGCTAGTCATCTTGGAGATGTTCGTATCTTAAATAGTATTATTGATATGGATGAACTACGAGAATTAATTACTAAACTTTGTGAAGAAAAAGGACTTATTTAGGAGGCTAGCGTCATGATGAAGTTCATATTGGATATTGTTAGTACACCAGCTATTTTAGTAGCTTTAATTGCAATCTTAGGATTAGTTCTTCAGAAGAAGAAATTACCTGATATTATTAAAGGTGGAATTAAGACTTTTGTTGGTTTCTTAGTTGTATCTGGTGGTGCAGGAATTGTACAAAATTCTTTGAATCCATTTGGTACCATGTTTGAACATGCTTTTCATTTATCTGGAGTTGTACCGAATAATGAAGCAATTGTAGCTGTAGCTTTAACAACATATGGCTCAGCTACTGCAATGATTATGTTTGCAGGTATGGTATTCAATATCTTAATTGCTCGTTTTACTCGATTCAAATATATCTTTTTAACAGGGCACCACACTCTATATATGGCGTGTATGATTGCGGTCATTTTATCAGTTGCTGGCTTTACAAGTTTGCCTCTTATCTTACTAGGAGGATTAGCGCTCGGTATTATTATGAGTATTTCCCCAGCATTTGTGCAAAAATATATGGTTCAATTAACTGGAAATGACAAGGTGGCTTTAGGTCATTTCAGTTCTTTGGGATATTGGTTGAGTGGTTTTACTGGTAGCCTTATCGGTGACAAATCAAAATCAACAGAGGACATTAAATTTCCAAAGAGTTTAGCTTTTTTACGTGATAGTACTGTTAGCATTACTTTATCTATGGCAGTTATTTACATTATTGTAGCTATCTTTGCAGGGTCAGAATATATAGAAAAAGAAATCAGTAATGGTACAAGTGGTCTAGTTTATGCTTTACAATTAGCAGGTCAATTTGCAGCAGGGGTATTTGTTATTTTAGCAGGTGTTCGCCTTATTTTGGGTGAAATTGTTCCAGCCTTTAAAGGTATTTCAGAGCGTCTTGTACCTAATTCAAAACCTGCTTTGGATTGTCCGATTGTTTATACTTATGCACCCAATGCAGTTCTAATTGGATTTATCTCTAGTTTTGTTGGTGGTTTAGTGAGTATGGCAATTATGATTGCTTCAGGGACGGTTGTTATTTTACCAGGTGTTGTGCCTCATTTCTTCTGTGGAGCGACTGCAGGTGTCATTGGGAATGCATCTGGTGGTGTTCGTGGAGCCACTATTGGAGCATTTTTACAAGGTATTTTAATTAGTTTTCTTCCAGTCTTTTTAATGCCAGTTTTGGGAGGACTTGGTTTCCAAGGATCAACTTTCTCAGATGCAGATTTTGGTCTATCAGGAATTATTTTAGGAATGTTAAATCAATTTGGCTCACAAGCAGGCATTGTCATTGGTCTTGTTCTTATTTTAGCAGTTATGTTTGGAGTATCCTTTATTAAAAAGCCATCTGTAAAGGAGGAATAAGGGATGATTTTAAGTGAAAATAGAGAAGATGAGTTAAGAAAATTTGCGACTAACATCCGATTAAATACTCTTGAAACCTTGAATCATCTTGGATTTGGTCATTATGGAGGGAGCCTGTCTATCGTAGAAGTTTTAGCAGTGCTTTATGGTGAAATAATGCCAATGACTCCAGAAATATTTGCATCACGAGATAGAGATTATTTCATATTATCAAAAGGTCATGGAGGACCAGCTCTATACAGTACACTCTATTTGAATGGTTTCTTTGACAAAGAATTCTTATATTCTTTAAATACAAATGGAACCAAATTACCGTCTCATCCTGATAGAAATCTAACGCCAGGCATAGATATGACAACGGGCTCTTTAGGACAAGGAATTAGTGTTGCAACTGGACTTGCATATAGTCAGAGAATAAGAAAGAGTCCCTTTTATACTTATGCTATTGTTGGAGATGGTGAGTTAAATGAGGGACAATGTTGGGAGGCTATACAGTTTGCTTCTCATCAACAGTTATCTAATTTAATTGTATTTGTAGACGATAACAAAAAACAATTAGATGGTTTTACAAAGGATATTTGTAATCCAGGTGATTTTGTAGAAAAATTCTCAGCATTTGGATTTGAATCCATTAGGGTCAATGGTTCAGATATTAGAGAAATTTATGAAGGGATTATCCAATTAAAACAGTCAAATAATTCATCCCCTAAGTGTATTGTATTAGACACTATTAAAGGTCAAGGAGTTCGAGAGCTGGAAGAAATGAAATCCAATCATCATCTTCGCCCTACTGTAGAGGAGAGACAAATGTTAACTTCAGTTGTAGAAAGATTAAGTCAGGAATTGGAGGAAACAGAATGATGAGAAGTACGAAAGAATTACGGCATGTATATAGAGACTTCCTTTTAGAGGCTAATCAAAGTTATTCTGATATAGTAGTCTTAGAAGCTGATTTGTCAAGTTCGATGGCTACTAATAATCTTGAAAAGGACTTCGGAGACCGTTATGTGAATGTTGGGATTATGGAAGCAGAAATGGTCGGGTTTGCAGCAGGTTTATCTATTCAGGGGTTTAGACCCTATCTTCATACATTTGGTCCTTTTGCTTCACGAAGAGTATTTGATCAATTATTTATTTCTCTTGGATACGCACAATTGGATGCCACTGTGATTGGATCAGATGCAGGAGTAACTGCAGAAATGAATGGTGGGACACATATGCCATTTGAAGAAATTGGATTGTTACGTTTAATTCCTAAATCGATCATTTTTGAAGCAACTGATGATATCCAATTTCGTGAAATATTGAACCAGACATTAGACTTAAAAGGACTGAAATATATTCGAACAATTAGAAAAGCTCCAGAGGCTGTATATCAAGGTGGAGAAGATTTTTCTAAAGGCTACATTGAGTTAAGACATGGTGAAGATGTTGTAATCGTTGCTTCTGGTATAATGGTTGCTCCAAGTATTCGAGTTGCAGATGAACTGTCTAAATTAGGTTATTCAGTAGGTGTGATAGATTTATTTAGAATCAAACCGATACCAGAACAGATAAAAACAATGTTAAGTGGAAAAACTATATTTACTGTAGAAAACCACAATCAGATAGGTGGAATTGGCAGTGCTTTATGTGAATTATTCTCTGATGATGGAATAACAAAAATTCATCGGATGGGTGTTCAAGAAAGATTCGGTCAAGTAGGGAAAATGGATTATCTTCTTAATGAGTATGGTTTGAGTGAATCGAATATAAAAGAGAAGGTTCTAGAAATTTATAATGCAAGATAGATGTTAAATACACTTATCTGAAAGAATTTCTGTAAAAATTACAGTACGTTATTTAAAGAAAGCGGATTAAAAAGCATATTCTGGTCATCAGAAAGTGCACTAATCCGCTTTGTTGTTTTTAGTTTTAAATATTTCACATGCGTATAGAATTTTCTGAAAATTCAAGAATTTTCTTCTGTTCATTGCTTTTAAAATGTGCTATAATAGTAAAAACTGAAATGGGAGGGAACAAATGACTGAATTAGATAGACGTCACCGCAGTAGCATTTATGACAGCATGGTTAAATCACCAAACCGTGCCATGCTTCGTGCGACTGGTATGACAGATAAGGACTTTGAAACACCGATTGTGGGAGTGATTTCGACTTGGGCGGAAAATACGCCATGTAACATCCACTTGCATGATTTTGGGAAATTGGCTAAAGAGGGTGTCAAATCTGCAGGTGCTTGGCCTGTGCAGTTTGGGACTATCACTGTAGCGGACGGGATTGCCATGGGAACGCCTGGTATGCGCTTCTCTTTGACATCTCGTGATATCATTGCGGACTCAATCGAGGCGGCTATGGGTGGTCACAACGTGGATGCCTTTGTCGCTATCGGTGGTTGTGATAAGAACATGCCTGGTTCTATGATTGCCATTGCCAATATGGATATCCCAGCTATTTTCGCTTATGGTGGAACTATTGCACCGGGAAATCTTGATGGTAAAGACATTGACTTGGTTTCTGTCTTTGAGGGTATCGGAAAATGGAACCACGGTGACATGACAGCTGAGGACGTAAAACGTCTTGAATGTAATGCCTGCCCTGGCCCTGGTGGCTGTGGTGGTATGTATACAGCTAATACCATGGCGACTGCTATCGAAGTTCTAGGGATGAGTTTGCCAGGCTCTTCATCTCACCCAGCTGAATCAGCTGACAAGAAAGAAGACATCGAAGCAGCAGGACGTGCTGTTGTTAAGATGTTGGAGCTCGGTCTCAAACCATCAGATATCTTGACTCGTGAAGCCTTTGAAGATGCCATCACTGTAACCATGGCTCTCGGTGGTTCTACAAATGCCACTCTTCACTTGCTTGCCATTGCCCATGCGGCTAATGTTGACTTGTCACTTGAGGACTTCAATACGATTCAAGAACGTGTGCCTCACTTGGCTGACTTGAAACCATCTGGTCAGTATGTCTTCCAAGACCTCTACGAAGTCGGTGGTGTCCCTGCGGTTATGAAGTACTTGTTGGCAAATGGATTCCTTCATGGAGATCGCATCACATGTACTGGTAAGACAGTTGCTGAGAACTTGGCTGACTTTGCAGACCTCACACCAGGTCAAAAAGTTATCATGCCACTTGAAAATCCAAAACGTGCGGACGGTCCGCTTATCATCTTGAACGGAAACCTTGCTCCTGACGGTGCAGTTGCCAAGGTATCAGGTGTTAAAGTGCGTCGTCACGTTGGGCCTGCTAAGGTCTTTGACTCAGAAGAAGATGCCATTCAGGCTGTTTTGACAGATGAAATCGTTGATGGCGATGTAGTCGTTGTTCGTTTCGTTGGACCTAAGGGTGGTCCTGGTATGCCTGAGATGCTGTCCCTTTCTTCAATGATCGTTGGTAAAGGTCAAGGAGACAAGGTGGCCCTCTTGACGGATGGACGTTTCTCTGGTGGTACTTATGGTCTGGTTGTTGGACATATCGCTCCTGAAGCTCAGGATGGTGGACCGATTGCCTACCTTCGTACAGGCGATATTGTTACGGTTGACCAAGATACCAAAGAAATTTCCATGGCCGTATCCCAAGAAGAACTTGAAAAACGCAAGGCAGAAACAACCTTGCCACCACTTTACAGCCGTGGTGTCCTCGGTAAATACGCCCATATCGTATCATCTGCTTCACGCGGAGCCGTGACAGACTTCTGGAATATGGACAAGTCAGGTAAAAAATAAACTTAAAAAGCAAGCCAACTTCGGCTTGCTTCTTTTCATCTCCAAAAGTAATTTGCCTGCTTATACTCAATAAAAATCAAAGAGCAAACTAGAAAGCTAGGCGCAGGTTGCTCAAAACAC